>OMKD01000352.1 GCA_900299495.1 Sphingobacteriales bacterium | reverse complement strand
TGCCTACTCGGCCCGGAATTCCTTTTTATTCTAGTCAAATCGTAGCCAAAATTACTTATGAGTTTTAGAAATGTCCAACGGCAATTGTTGGATGTATTATGTATTTATGGGTATCAGGTGTAGTGCCGTTATCCATGTTGAAAAAAGATAATTTATGTGTGGAATTGTATGTGCTTTTGATTTGAAGCAACCCACAGAGCAGTTACGTCCTCAGCTTTTGGAAATGTCAAAATGTTTAAGGCATCGCGGGCCGGATTGGAGTGGTATTTATGCAGGCGAAAAGGCTATCCTTGCGCATGAGCGTTTAGCAATTGTTGATCCTACATCAGGAAAACAACCCCTATTTAATGCAGACGGGACCATTGTGCTGGCTGCAAATGGTGAGATTTATAATCACCGTGAACTAAAGAAAACACTATCTAATCCATATGATTTTAAAACAGCTTCCGATTGTGAAGTGATTCTTGCATTGTATGAGGAAAAAGGACCTTCCTTTATGGATGATCTAAATGGGATATTTGGCTTTGCTATTTATGACGCAAATAAAGATACCTTTTTGGTAGCAAGAGACCATATGGGGATTATTCCTTTATATAGAGGTTGGGATCAAAATGGTACTATTTACATATCCTCTGAGTTAAAAGCCCTAGAGTCTGTATGTACAAAAATAGAGGTATTCCCTCCTGGACATTATTGGTACGGAAAGGATGATGAACTTGTACAGTGGTACAAAAGGGACTGGATGGAATTTGATGCCGTTGAAAATAATCAAACAGACATTGATGAATTACATGATGCACTTGAAGCAGCGGTAAAGCGTCAATTGATGTCAGATGTTCCATATGGTGTTTTACTTTCTGGAGGATTAGATTCTTCTATCACTACAGCACTTGCTAAGAAATTTGCTGATCTTAGAATTGAAGAGGATGATAAGACTAAAGCATGGTGGCCTCAGCTACATTCTTTTGCTATCGGTCTAGAAGGTTCTCCTGATCTTGCTGCTGCAAAGCATGCCGCGGATTATATCGGTACAGTACATCACGAAATTAAATTTACGGTTCAGGAAGGCCTCGATGCGATAAGAGATGTGATTTATCATCTGGAAACCTATGATGTAACCACTGTTCGTGCATCTACTCCTATGTATCTTATGGCAAGAGTAATTAAATCCATGGGGATAAAGATGGTATTATCAGGAGAGGGCTCCGATGAGATCTTTGGAGGTTATCTGTATTTCCATAAAGCTCCAAGTGCTGAGGATTTTCACAATGAAACAGTTCGCAAATTGGATAAGCTTCACCTTTATGATTGTTTGAGAGCAAATAAGTCTCTTGCAGCATGGGGTATCGAGGGTCGAGTGCCATTTTTGGATAAGGAGTTTATGGATGTGGCGATGCGTCTTAACCCTTCAGATAAGATGATTCGAGAGGGTAGAATTGAAAAGTGGGTATTGCGAAAGGCATTTGAAAAATATTTGCCAGATTCAGTTGCTTGGAGACAGAAGGAACAATTCTCTGATGGTGTTGGATATAGCTGGATTGATACGCTTAAAGAACTCGTAGACCAAAAGGTAACGGATGAGCAAATGGCGAATGCACATTTTAAGTTCGCTGTACAGCCTCCAATGAACAAGGAAGAATTTTATTACAGAACGATATTTGAAGAACATTTCCCATCTGATACAGCAGCGGGTTGTGTGCCTTCAGTACCTTCAGTGGCTTGTTCCAGCCCAGTCGCATTGGAATGGGATGAAGCCTTCAAGAACATGAATGACCCTTCCGGACGTGCAGTTGGAGGGGTTCATGAGGATGGTTATTGATTAAAAGTCCGGCTTATTTCAAGCCGGACTTTTTATTTAAATCAAGATTAGTTTCTATATTCGGTTGCTTGTGTATGCCCTTGCACATGACACAATTATAATTGAAATACTTCAGCTGTATGGATAATAAACTAATTGCTATTGGATTACTCGCCCTTGCGATAGGATTAGCCTTTTATTTTGTGTTTAAACCTCGACGTAAATGGAAATTACCGCAGGCACCGTTTCCCGAAGGATGGCGCTCTATACTATTAGAAAAAGTCTCATTCTATGTCAAGTTGGATAAGGATTCTAGAACTTTGTTTGAGACAAAGACTCAGGAGTTTTTATTGAATCATAAAATTACGGGTGTTGAAGTAGCGGTTAATGATACAGATCGGGTACTTATTGCTGCTAGTGCGATCATCCCAATTTTTAGTTTTCCGGAATGGAGGTATACTAATCTTGATGAGGTTCTAATCTATCCGAGGAGTTTCAATGAAGATTTTCAGTTTGATAAAAAGCAAAAGGACCGTCAAATTCTTGGAATGGTAGGTACTGGTTATATGGAGGGTAAAATGGTGTTGTCCAGAAATGCACTGCATCAGGGGTTTTTAAATGAGACCGATAAACAAAATACCGCTATTCACGAATTTGTGCATCTAATTGATAAGATGGATGGTTGGATCGATGGTGTTCCGAATGTATTAATGGAGCGACAGTATGTAATTCCATGGTTAGATATGATATCGGATAAAATGGAGGAGATTAGACAAGGAGGCTCAGGAATCAATCCATATGCCAAAACTAGTAAGGTGGAGTTTTTTGCCGTTGTATCGGAGTATTTTTTTGAACGACCAGAACTGCTAAAACGCAAACACCCTGAATTGTACGATCTATTGGAAAAGGTTTTTAAAACTAAATAATGTTACTTGTTGGATTTGATTTTTTTCCATTCTAAGCTCTTAGTTTAGTGTCTTTTGCTGCAGTGTTAACTTGGTCTTTACCCGTCATTTACCCTAAATTAATTACATTTCTTTTTGGGTTTTAATTAATATTTCTAACTTTGCCCGCCCAAAATAAATATTGGGTTTTCAGGCTGAATATCTTTATAACAATACAGGGTGCTTAGTCTTAGAACCTTATTGTGATAATTAGAGTATTTACATAATAAAGGATGGCTTTTAAGTAAGATCCTTTTTAAAAATTTTGTTCCCTATGAGTATAGATATGAACAATCCTTGGCACAGAGTTAGCGTTGGTGAAAATGCACCGGATATTGTTAATGGAATCATTGAAATTCCTAAGAATACCAGAGCAAAATATGAGCTTGACAAGGAAACTGGTCTATTGAAAATGGATCGTGTACTTTACTCAGCGATGTATTATCCTGCAAACTACGGATTTATCCCTCAGACTTACTGTGATGATAAAGATCCTCTAGATATTTTAGTTTTATCTCAAGCAAATATCGTTCCAATGTGTCTGGTTGATGCAAAGGTGATTGGTGTAATGCGCATGTTAGACGGTGGTGAATTAGATGATAAAATCATTGCCGTTGCATCTGAAGATATGAGTGTAAACCACATCAATGATATTTCTCAACTTCCGGGTCACTTCTTTAAAGAGTTGAAGAATTTCTTTGAGGATTACAAGAAATTAGAAGACAAGAAAGTACTTGTTGAAGATTTCCAAAATGCACAGGTTGCAAAGGAAGTTATCGAAAAAAGTATAGTTGATTACAAAAGCTATGTTGCTGAGCGCAAGCTTACTGTATAAGCGAACAATATAAGTGTAAGTAAAAAAAGGGTCGAATAGAAATATTTGGCCCTTTTTAATTTTAGACATTTTATCGGATTAAAACTTAAATCATTCTTTTAGCATTATTTAAAAGTGTAATTTTTAAAAAAAACGAATGAGAACATTCCTTGTAATACTTGCTTTTTCTTGCTGTGGGATACTTTCAGCTCAGACTTCCAACTATAAACGTATAGCAATAGATATTGAGACCCGCCAAGATATTCTAAATATAGGAGCTTTGGGAATTGCTATAGATCATGCCTATGTTAATGTGGATAAAAAACTGGTGCATGATTTTCATCCAAATGATATTCAAAAAATAGAAGCTGCTGGTTATTCATATTCCGTTTTGGTTGAAGATCTAAGTCCATTCTATGCGGCTCAATGCAATCATGACCACAACATGCATATGCCATTAATTACTGAGGATTGTTTTAATGATGTTGAAGAAGTTTTGACTCCTGAAAACTTCCAATTAGGAGATATGGGGGGCTATTTGACCTATGAAGAGGCCTTGGATGAGCTTGATAAAATGGCAAGTTTATATCCGAACCTCATCAGTACAAAAGCAGTGGTAAATGATCAACTTACACATGAGGGTAGACCAATGCATTGGGTGCGAATTTCTGATAATCCAAATATAGATGAAGATGAACCGGAAGTCCTTTATAATGCGCTTACTCATGCAAGAGAACCAATGGGCTTGATGCAAATGGTATTCTATATGTGGTATCTATTGGAGAACTACGATTCCAATGAGGAAATAAAGTTTTTAGTAGATGAAACTGCCATGTATTTTATACCCATTGTGAATCCAGACGGATATGTTTACAATCATGAAATACAGCCTAATGGAGGTGGCCTTTGGAGAAAAAATCGAAGACTAAACGATGATGGAACATACGGGGTGGATCTGAATCGAAACTTTGGCTATGCTTGGGGGGTAGACGATCAGGGATCATCACCTATACCGGAGTCCCAGGTATACAGGGGCCCAGAAGCGAATTCAGAACCAGAAACACAAATGCTCCAGCATTTTTGCGAATCAAGAGCATTCTTATTCGCCTTGAATTATCATTGCTATGGAAACTTATTGATTATGCCTTGGGGATTCTCCAGTAGCCCAACTGGAGAAGGAGAGACTTTCGAGATATTTGCTGAAGCGCTGACAAAAGAAAATAACTACCTCGCAGGTACACCATTGGAAACAGTTGGCTATACGGCAAATGGGGTAGTGGATGATTGGATGTATGGCGAAGAAACTACAAAAGATCCAATTTACTCGATGACTCCAGAGGTGGGGCCAGGTAGTTTTGGATTTTGGCCTCCTTCTAGTTCCATTGAAGATCTTTCTAAAACAGTGTTGAGACAAAACCTTAATCTGGCTAGCCTACCGCATAATTTTGGAATAACAGCGTTGAGCTACGATGCAACAATCAGTAGTAATGATGGACAGATTTTTTACGATCTGAAAAAGTATGGTTTAGCAGATGGAACATTTGAGTTTACTTTAGATGCCCTGACAACTAACGTAAGTGTTACGGATCCAATTGTAAATCTAAATCCTGCATTTGGTGAGACTGAGTCAGG
>OMKD01000351.1 GCA_900299495.1 Sphingobacteriales bacterium | reverse complement strand
GGAGGTCGATCAACCTGAAAACTCCAAATTAAATCCGATTGCAGGGGTGAAAAATACAATTACTATAAGTGAGTCTATGCGCATTAATCTTATGGATTTATCTCAATTGCAATTTGTAGAAGAAACTATACGAAATACTCCAGGATTATTGTTTAGGGATATAGCAGAGATAAGTCTAGCAGCAATAAATGTTGTTGTGGACATTTCTGATGAGGAGATTTATATGCGAGAGCTCAATATTACAGATTTCTCTATGTTAGCCAATGGTTCTGGGCAATTAGCAAAGGTTAATATTTCTTTTCCTGCTAAGCTTGATTACTCTTCTAGAATTCAAAACTTACAGTTATTTATCTATTTGAATGCAAATAACAACATTGAAAAGATTGATAAATCATTGAATAAGGGTGCAGTGAATGCACTTGATTTAAATTTGTTATCTAAATACCTAAAGGATAAGTTTAGAAATAACATCTTTGGCATCACTTCAATTGGCATGGGACATAATAATTTAAAGCAAACTGCTAGAGTATATGAAACTGCTTCTGAATCCGTTAAAAGTTCCGGTGAGTTCTTTACACTCGCAGCCAAAACAAGTTTAAGGTTAGGACCAAGCGCATCAGAAAGGGTTTTACTAAGATTTGTGGAAGGTGATCGAGTTGATTTGATTTCAAAGACCAATGTATTTTGGTGGAAAGTACAGTTTAAAGGAAAAGTTGGATTTGTCAAAGCTGCACTTTTGGAACCTGAAGTGGACTAATTCTGTATTTCATTTGGTGTCTGTTTTTATTAAAGTCTATTCAGCACTTTAATTTTAGTTTAAATTTGTGCATTATTGCAAACTGCGTTAGCATTTATTTTCTCACATAACTGCTCCGATGTCGAACAAAGAAATCACAAAAATAATCGAAGAATCGCCCTCCGTTCGTTTGATTGGTAATCGTAACAGGCATTTTATTATTCAGTTTTTCCATTTCTCTTTTTCAAATATTGACGAGAGAGCAATTTCCTTTGAACGCATATTTAGAAATCTTTCAGAATATATAGAAAAGTATGAATCCTCTATCATTGATGATGAGGATGATAGTCTTCGTGGTTTTGAAAATTATGAGTCGCGAGCAAAGAATTTCCTAAGAAAATGGATTTCGAATGGGTTTTTGACCAATTTCCTGGATGATAATGGTGATGAGTTCGTGGAATTATCTTCTCATGCGCAAAAAGTGATGGATTGGCTGGTTTCTTTAAAGAAAAAGGAATTCGTTGGTACGGAGTCTAAATTCAAGAATATTTTAGGTCAGCTTAAAGATCTAGTTGAAAACACAGAAGAAGATCGTCAAAAGCGACTACAGGCATTACGAGAGCGAAAAAGTGCTATCGAAAAGGATATCGAAATGATCGAAGGGGGTAAAGCCCTATTTATTTATGAAGATTACCAAATCGAATCTCGACTTGAGGACCTAAATCAGTCCGCAAAAGAACTTATCTCTGATTTCAAAGAAGTGGAGTATAACTTCAAATCCATTACCAAGTCAATCTATCAAAAGTATGCAGATATGGATCAGAATAAAGATGAGATCCTGTCTTATACTTTTGATGCGTTGGACGAAATTAAGAAATCAGATCAGGGAAGAAGCTTTTATGCTTTTTACGCTTATCTGTTGCATAATTCTTCCCAAGATATGTGGGATGGTCTAGTCTCTAAACTATACGATAAATTACAAGCAAAGGAGATAGCGTTTTCTGATTTGTTTTTGCGTCGAATGAGTCGTTATCTGTATCGTGCTGGGAAAGATGTCTTTGCCGCTAATGATAAGATGGCCGAAAAGTTAGGTCGCATCATCGGCGATAAAGAAAGGCCAGATAATCAGGAGTTTAGAAGGCTGATCTCTGAGGTTAAGAATCTTGCGGCTTCTGAAGATTTTGGGCAAATGAAAGGTGTTGGTATCGAACAGGATGCCAAGATTGACTTTAAACTAGCGATGGAACGCCCACTCAATCTTAATATATCAATCGAGGAAATCTATGAGACTTCTATGGAGCGAGCAGAAGGAAAAGTTACTGACTCTGATCAACTGGTTCAGCTGCTTTCAAAGAAAACCATAAATCTTAGGAAGATACGTGGCGAAGTTGCAGGTATCTTGAAAGAACAACCAAATATTTCATTGGAAAGACTTATTGATGAATTAGGAGGAATTAACCTGGGGCTTGGTGAAGTATTGGCATATATGAATATCCTCAAGTATTTCAATCATAGAATCAATGAGGAGGAATCCTTCAAAATATCATTTGAAAAGTCTAGCAAAAAATTCATTGAACTACCACAAATTACTTTAGTACATGATGGAGCTAAAAAGTAAGGTTGAGCCTTATGCAAAGGCAATTATTCAACTATTGAAAGGCGATGTTTCTGAGAAAGACCTGGTGTGGAAAGACCTAGAGGAATATCAAATCGAAATCCAAAAGTATCTGAATAGGATAGGACTAGAATTAATTCTGGATAAAAGAGATGGATACGCTTACCTTAAACAGTTTGAGGTAGACGATGATAGCAATACGATTGGCTTGATTCAACGCAGGCAGCTTGGATTCGAAGTTTCTGTGATTTGTGTTTTGATTAGAGAAATATATGAGGATTTTGAGATGAATCCAACCAATATCATGGCAGACAAATGCTATGTTGGACATGCTCAATTAAAAGAGCAGGCAGAGTTGTTTTTTACCGAAGGTTTTAATCAAGTTAAATTCCAGCGAGATTTGGATAAATATATAAACAAAACACTGGAGTTGGGGTTTCTGAAAGTTCATCAGGACGCTGAAAATAATAGTGAAAAGGTTTATGAAGTGAAGCCCATCATAAAGGCTAGGATCAGTGTAAATGAATTATTAGAGTTCAAAGAAAAAATGAAGCAATATGTGGAGTCTGTTTAGTACAAGTCCGGATCAGTCCGGGTTTCGTTTGCAGTATATGGAATTATTTAATTGGGGGACCTTTGATAAAAAGGTATTCCGAATAAGTCCGAATTCAAATAATTCCTTGCTGACTGGAGCAAATGGATCGGGTAAGACCACCTTTGTGGATGCATTGCTTACACTTCTGGTACCGCTTAAGAAAGACCGTTTTTATAATCAGTCTTCAGGTGTTGAAAAGAAAGGAGACCGTACAGAAGAAAGTTATGTCTATGGATATTATGGTGACATACAAAAAGAGGGTAGTAGTGAGACCATTGCTCAGAAATTAAGAAATGATAACGCATTTTCTGTTTTATTAGCCTGCTTTGAAAATGAAGAAGGTAATAGCGTGACCTTATTCCAGTGCAGGTATTTTGTAAACAAGAATCTAAAGCGTGTTTTTGGAATAGCTCATAAGCCTTTGGAAATTGAACGGGATATACATCCATTTGATGCCTCTGGCAACTGGAAAAAACGATTAGAGAAACAGTACAATACCCCTACAAAGAGAAATATAGAATTCTTTAATGATTCTCCCTCTAAGTATGCTGAACGTATGATTCAGCTCTTTGGAATGCGTTCCTCTAAAGCGCTTAGTCTATTTAATCAAACGGTGGGTATCAAAGTCTTGGGTGATTTGAATGAATTCATTCGTACAAATATGCTGGAGCCTCAGGATACTGAAAAGGAATGGTTACTCCTTAAGGATAGTTTTAATACTCTTCTAAGTACAAAGGTTAATATTGAGAAGAGTCGGGAGCAGATTCAATTGCTAGAGCCCATTTGTACGGATGGGGAGCAATATAAAACAATGCAAATCGAGGTTGGACACATCCGCGAAGACCATGAAACGGCAACTACTTTTTTTGTAACAAAGGGCCTTGAATTATATAAAGCCGCAATTGCTGGAATCAAAAAAGAAAATCAACTCCTAATTGATAAAATCGTTAAGCTTAAACGTTCTGTGGAGTCGCTCAAAGATGAATCGACAGATTTAGCTGTACAGATCAAAAATGATGATGTTGGTAGACAGTTGAAAGACTTGGAACGCAAATTAGCTGATTTACTCAATCAAATATCAGATAAGGAAAATCAGTTTTTAAAGTACCAGTATCTATCTGGCAAACTTGGGTATGATACAAATCTTGATAAGAAACTATTTGAGAAAAATATACAAACTGCTTCAAAGGACTTAGTGGAATTTGAGCACAAAATTGAGGCTTACAATAAGGAGATTTATGACAAGCAGCGAACGCTTGAAGAATATGAGCTTGAGGATCAATCACTATCTAAAGAATTCGATTTTTACACGAAAAATGCTACGAAGATTCCTGCTAAGGTCAGTAATATCAGAGATCGAATTGCAGATGCTTTAGCGGTAGGACATGGACAACTTCCCTTTGTAGGTGAATTGATTCAGCTTAAAGACAATGAAAAAAAGTGGGAGGTCTCTGTAGAGCGCGTGTTACATAGTTTTGCACTATGCATGATTGTTCCTGAGCATCTATATGGAAAGGTGAATGCTTTTGTAAACGAAAATGATATAAAGGGCCGTATTGTCTATTTTAAGCATGAAGCTGTTGAGAGTCTAAAGGAAATGCGCTCCAAGGATAAGAGGAGAATGCTAAGTAAACTTCAATTTAATATGAAAAGTCCTTATTGTGAATGGGTTCAAAAAAAGCTCATAGATCAATTTGATTTTATCTGTGTAGAAGATACGAATGACTTTGAGGAAAAAGGAAAATTTGTTACCCTAAATGGTTTGATTAGGTCTTCCAATAACAGACACGAGAAAGATGATAGAAAACAGTCTAAGAATAAGTCTAACAGTATCTTAGGATGGGATAATAAGGAGAAATTACTTTTTGTAAAGGAAAAAGTAAAAGCAGTGCGAGCAACGAAGACCAAGGAGGAAGCAGCATTGTTAAAGTTGAGATCTGAGAAACAAATCATAGCGGATAGATTATCTGCGGCCAGAGACCTTGGTGCTTTTGCAGGTTCATACGGATCTATTGATTTTCCTCCGCTGAAATTGGAATCTGAAGAATTAAAGGAGCAGATTGACGAGCTTCAGGCAACAGATAATAGTGTTCGAATTCTTCAGGCACAACTCAATAAAGTTAGTCTGAAAATAAGAGCACAGGAGGCAGAGGTCGAAGGACTTAAAAAGCAACAGTGGACACAGGATAAGCAAGTTGATACCTATGAGAATAGTCTTCAAAAGCTTTTAAAAGAAAAAGATTCTTTATTAGAATCTATTGATCTTGCCGATCTCGATTTAGATACCTTCAAGAAGCGTAACCCAAGTATTGTATCGCTAGCAGTAACAAACTTTGATCAACTGAGAGCACAGTTTACGAATGATGGCCTACAAAAGCTAGCTGAAATGGAACGCAATGGTTCCAAGTTGAGGGAAGCACTTCAAAAGAAAATATTACAGTTCAAAAACCCACCTGAGCGTATTGTTCAGAAGTATAAGGACTGGAGATCTGATGTATATAATCTTCCAGAAGATGTAGAGTATATCGATGCTTATTTTAAATTGTTGGAGCAATTAAAACAGGATAATCTTCCTGAATATGAGCAGAAGTTTGAAAATTATCTGACTGACACATTGCTTGGACGTGTAGGAGAATTCAAGCATTTCTTCGATAATTGGAAAAGTAAGATTGAGGAGAATATTCAAGCGCTGAACGCTGCGCTTATGAATATAGATTATAAGGATATTCCTAAGACCTATATTCAGCTTGTTGCACAACGCTCGATGTATCCAAATCAGCGAACGTTCAGAACATTCCTCGAAAAAGCGATGCCTAATGCTGTGGACTTTGAGAGTAATGTTGAAGAAAAGAAAAAGCATTTCGAAAATAATATTCGTCCATTAATTGATCAGTTGGAGGCAGATGAAAAATGGCGTAAAGAAGTTATGGATGTGAGAACTTGGTTCAAGTTCTT
>OMKD01000350.1 GCA_900299495.1 Sphingobacteriales bacterium | reverse complement strand
CATTATAGAAATGATGTTTCAAAAAATGAATTCCAGATTTAGCCCCTAAATAGGAACCTCCGATACCGACAACAATCAACACCTCACTGTTCGATCGAATCTTTGTAGCTAATTCATTAATTCTGCTTGTTTGAGCCTTCATGCGGGTTGGCAAATCCATCCAACCCAAAAAATCGTTGCCTTTACCTGTTTTTGCCTGAAGAGATGCTGAAGCAGCTTTTGCCTCATCTTTTAGTCTTACCAAATCCTGTTGATTAAGGAATTTCTGACTGTATTGAAAATCTAGGGATAGTCTCATTTTTTAAGAGTATCTAATCTTAGTTTGAAGAAAATTATTTAACAAAATTAATCTGGCAGGACATGAACCACCAAGATAATGAATTAAGGGCAACCCACCTAAAATTAGGGGAATTAGGAGAAGAATTAGTAGTAGAATTTCTGGAGATCACTCAACATGAAATCCTGGAAAGAAACTGGAGGTCAGGCAAAGCAGAGGTAGACATCATCGCGAAGACCACTGACGGTATAATGCTATTTATCGAAGTAAAAACAAGAACCTGCCTAGACTTTGGACCTGGTTCTCAATCCATTGGGGAAAGAAAGAAGCAGTTAATTCTTGATGCCGCAGTTATTTACTGCAACCTTAAAAAGCATGAGGCAGACCTAAGATTTGACATTGCGAATGTGTTTATCAATGAAAAAGATGAAGTGATTTTAGAATATGCACCTGATGCATTTTTTGATGAGTTTTAGATAATTAAAGATTCTCTGCACTTCTCCTTATATTTGCCTAAATTTTGTAATTACAATTTTAGCGATGTCAAACGAGAAGATCATATTTTCAATGTCAGGCGTGAACAAATATTTCACTTCTGGAAAACAAGTACTAAAGAATATACACCTCTCCTTTTTCTATGGAGCAAAGATTGGTGTACTAGGTTTAAATGGTTCAGGTAAATCAACCCTTCTAAAGCTTATTGCTGGAGTAGATCAAGACTATCAGGGTGATATTTTCTTTGAGAAAGAATATAAGATCGGATACCTGGAGCAGGAACCTCAACTTGACGAAAGCAAGACCGTAAGACAGATCGTTGAAGAAGGTGTTCAGCATATTGTGGACCTTGTAAAAGCTTATGACGAGCTAAATCTAAAATTCAATGAACCTATGTCTGATGATGAGATGAATGATCTTATTGTTAAGCAAGGTGAAATGATGGAACAGCTAGAGCACCTCAATGCTTGGGAGCTTGACCACAGGTTGGAAACTGCAATGGAAGCACTTAGATGTCCAGAAGGAGATGCAAGTATAGAACATCTTTCTGGTGGAGAACGTAGAAGAGTAGCACTTTGTCGTCTTCTTCTAAGTAATCCTGATATCCTTTTATTGGATGAGCCTACGAACCACCTTGATGCAGAATCAGTACACTGGTTAGAGCAATACCTTAAAAACTTCCCTGGAACAGTAATCGCAGTAACGCACGATAGATATTTCCTTGATAATGTTGCTGGTTGGATTTTGGAATTAGATAGAGGGGAAGGTATTCCTTGGAAAGGGAACTACTCTTCTTGGTTGGATCAAAAAGCGAAGAGACTTGCACAGGAAGAGAAGCAAGAGTCAAAGAGAAGAAAGAACCTTGAGCGTGAATTAGAATGGACCCGCATGTCTCCAAAAGCAAGACAAACAAAGTCCAAGGCTCGTTTAAGTGCATATGATAAACTAGCTTCTGAGGAAGTTAAGGATAGAGAGCAAAAGCTTCAGTTATTCATACCAAATGGACCTAGATTGGGTGATGTAGTCATCAAAGCGGAAAATATCAAGAAATCGTTTGGTGATCGCATGCTTATTGACGATCTAAGTTTCGAAATTCCTAAGGCTGGTGTTGTAGGTATTATCGGACCAAACGGTGTTGGTAAATCAACCCTTTTCAGAATGATCATGGGTCAACAGGAGCCTGATTCAGGAAACTTGACCATCGGAGAAACAGTTTCCCTTGCTTATGTTGATCAATCACACAAAGACCTTTTACCGGAAAAATCAATCTTCGATGTAATCTCTGGAGGAAATGAGTTTATCGAATTCGGTAATCACTCTTTGAACGCAAGGGCATACATCAGCCGATTTAATTTCACTGGTCAGGATCAGCAAAAGAAAGTTGGAGTACTTTCTGGTGGTGAACGAAACCGTGTTCACCTGGCTATGACACTAAAAGAGGGTGGTAATGTCTTACTACTGGATGAGCCTACGAATGATATTGATGTAAACACATTAAGAGCACTAGAAGAAGCAATTGAAAACTTTGCTGGTTGTGTACTTCTAATCTCTCACGACCGTTGGTTCATTGACAGATTAGCAACGCATATTCTTGCTTTTGAAGGAGACTCTGAAGTTCGATTCTTCGAAGGTAACTTCTCTGATTATGAGAAAAACAAACGTGAAAGACTTGGAGATGTAACACCAAAACGTCCAAGATTCAAAAACGTAATCAATAAATAAGAAAGAAAAAGTGGCAGTTTATAATTGCCACTTTTTTTTATCTTAGAATATGAGTAGGACAATTATTATTGGGGCAGGACCTGCAGGATTAGCCTGTGCAGGTGCCCTAAGCAAAAAAGGAATACCCTTTCAAATTCTTGAAAAAAGCAATCACATAGCAGCCTCCTGGGTCAATCACTATGATCGTTTAAGCTTACACACCATTAAAGAACTTTCTCACCTGCCTCATCTTCCATTCCCTGAAGAATACCCGGAATATGTTCCAAAGAATTTACTGCTAGAATATTATCAGAAATACTGTGATCACTTCAACATCAATCCAATATTCAATGCTGAGGTACAAGCCATTCAGGAGAAGGAAAAAGAGTGGCAAATATTCTGTGCAAATGGTCAAACTTACAGTAGTCATTCCATAATCATTTGCACTGGCTTTAATCGTATTCCTAACATTCCTAACTGGGCAGGTAAAGCATCCTATACAGGTTCAATAATGCATAGTAAAGACTATAAAAATGCTACACAACTACCTGGTAATAGTGTACTTGTTATAGGTATGGGAAATTCTGGTGCAGAAATAGCCCTAGACCTAAGTTTGAACAATAAAGAAGTGGACTTAAGTGTTCGAGGCCCTGTGAATATCGTACCTAGAGATTTCTTGGGTAACCCCACTCAAAAGACAGCTAAAAACCTTGCAGTACTACCTACGTTTATTGGTGACCGAATAGGACGAGTGGTCCAATTTCTAAGTATGGGAAACTTAAGAAAGTACGGACTTCGACCTGCAAAATTATTTCCTGCGCAACAGCTTAGAGAATATGGTAAAACTCCAGTTATTGATTTAGGAACGGTTAACCAAATTAAAAAGGGAGCTATTCAGGTTCGACCTGGAATCGACAGATTCGATGAGGAAAATGTTCACTTTAAAGACGCAAGTTCCAAGTCCTATGATCATATTATCATGGCCACAGGGTACCACTCCAAAGTAGAGGAATTTGCTCCATTTGTAAAAGACCACCTGAACAGCCACGGGCATCCTGGCAATCTAATTCTTAGGAAAGATGAAAACAAGCAGGCTTGTTTCGTTGGATTCAATGCTTATGCAAGTGGTTTATTAGAAAGTATTCATGAGCAGGCTATTGAAGTTGCAGAACATTTAGCGACCACCTAATATCGGATTTAATTGTTTGCAAACATGTTTGATCTGGATCTGTAGGTCGCCATACTCAAATGTATCTAATTTCAGTGATTTACTGTTATCGTATTCCTGTACAGAAAATGCAGACTTTGTTGTTTCTCGAGTAACCAGTGGTTTTGATCCGGTGAAAAGACAACGAATATAATCCAAACGCCATGCTAAGGCGCGTACAAGAGGGCCTACTTGCTTATGTGGTTTAGGAACATTAAAGCCTTCTGCTATCCAATCAAATATCTGTCGATAAGAATAATTACCCTGGCTAAGGAGATAACGCTCTCCTGTTGCCTCCATCGCCGCTAACTTTAACATAAACGTAGCAACATCACTTACATCAATAAAGCCAGTTACCCCTTCTGTGTAGTATGGAAACCTGTTGTAGACATTCTTAAACATCTTAGTAGATCCCTTTTCCAAAAATCCTCTTCCAAGTATGACAGATGGATTTACAATAGATGCATTAAGACCTTCAGCAATTCCACGATGCACTTCCATCTCTGATAAATACTTTGACTTAGAATAGTTAGAGCGACTACCATCGTCGATCCATTTATCTTCTTCCGTAACCTTTAAACCAGGTCTCTTTGGATGACCAAGCGCAGCAATAGAACTAACATGTATCAATTTAAGCCCAGGATTTTCCAAACATAGATTCACCACATTTGCAGTACCCTCAATATTTACAGCCATCATTTGTTCCACATCTCTTGGATCAAAAGAAACCATTGCAGCACAATGAAAAACTATTGAAGCATCTTTAATCCCAGTTTCCAGCACCTCAATATCCAAGATATCTCCATCTAACCAGTTTACTCTTAATTCAATATCATCCACCAGTTCTAGACTACTGGAGCTTCTTTTCAAGGCATGTACTTCATATAATCCGGATTCAAGAAGTTTCCGAATTAAATCAGCACCTAAAAGACCCGTTCCACCTGTAACAAATACTTTTGTCATTCTTTATTTTTCAATCTCAATTATGGATAAAAGATACCCCCTCCGACAGAATCCTTTTTAGCACCGGTCACAGAACTAAAAATATTGGGAAGTTCCAAAATTCTCAATCCTCCAGCCAATGCCATCAGCATAGCCTCTTTCATATCTGAAACAGACTCTGAAGTTTCGTACAGATTAATCTGTACATTTTCAATCTGCAAATTAAGTATTTGCTCAACCAAAAAAGTATTTTTTGCTCCTCCCCCACTTATCAATAAACGCACCTGGCTCCTGCCCTTCTGTAAACTCAGAAAATGCTTAAGCGCCTTTTCAAATTGATTAACCAACAACTGAACACAAGTTGCTAACTTGTCTTCTACACTAATCACAGAGGTTTTCACAATAGGCCAAATATGCTCTCGGATATCAATATTATCTAAACTCTTTGGACCTGATTTTGAGAAATAATCTAAAGCCTCTAAAAGGCTTAGCAGTTTTGGATTTACCTGACCCTTTGAAGCCAATTTCCCCTGATCATCAAAATCGAAACCTAATTCATTAGCCAACTTATTGAAAAACTGATTAGCAGGAGCCAAATCATAGCCAAAGACATGACTATCAACAGAATAACTAACATTAGCGATTCCTCCAATATTTAAGAACAAGTCTACATCAGGAAAAACATAGCGATCAATTAATGGAGCCATAGGAGCACCCTCTCCTCCGTACGCCATGTCCATATTCCTAAAATCTCCTATAGTAACTATGCCCGAGTTTGCTGCAATATGTGAAGGTGATCCTATTTGACAAGAATATCCTTTGCTGGGCTCATGAAGAATAGTATGTCCATGTGATGCCACAAATTCAACACCTTTGATGGATTTTTGACGTATAAATTCAGATACTTGCTCCCCCAAAAAAACACCTAAATCCTTATCTAGCTCAATAAATTCTGGCACAGAAAGTGAATCTGCTTTTATCAAACGTTCTTTCATGTAGTCGGGAAAAGCAATACAATCATATGCTCTTAATTCAATAGATACTGAATCTATAATGCCAGTTGCCTGATCAAATCTATATATCAAAGAACAAACAGTCATATCTACACCATCTAGTGAAGATCCTGACATTAATCCAAGACCGGTCATTGTCTGTTCCTTAATCATATTGACTAATCTACCTTTAAGGTTTCAGTATATTCAGCTACCGCCTTTATTTCTTTCTCTTCTAAAGTCGATTTAAAGGCAGTCATCAATTTACGACCATTTGTAATAACTCCCATCTTTTCTTCTATGGTCAAAGCAGATTTAGTTAAATCAAATGCACCACTTGTCCCCATGTTACCATAAATACCATGGCAACTCACACAATAACGCTTATAAATTTTTGCTCCATCAACAACTTTCTCTGCACCATTCCTCACATTTTTGTCAGAATTATTCTCTTTAGATCCACATCCAAAAATCACTGCTGCAAAAAACAAAAAAACCAAATACTTCTTCATACTCAAATCTTTAAGCACACAGGAAACTTTCATCGTTTCCTTAAGCCAAAAACAAATTAAAAATTGGCAAATGCATAAAACACCAAAACAATAAAACCCAAAACAATAATCAAACCATAAATCAAAGCATATCAACACTTTACGACTCCTCCAACACAAGCGTTAATTTATCCTTAAATATCTACAATTCATCTAAAAAAACTACGGAAACTTTAAAACCTTTATTAGTTTCCGTTGTTTTTCTGATGGTTTACAAATAGAAAACAATTTAAATGGAAAAATTACTGGAAAGAAGTAGGGATTTATTTTTAAAATTCGGTATTCGAAATATCACTATGGATAAGATTAGTGCTGAATTAGGTATCTCTAAAAAAACCCTTTACCAGACCATTCCGAACAAGTCTTCTTTAATCGAGAAAATAATCTGTGCTTTCCTCGAAGAACAAAGAGCAGAAATTCAGGAAATCAAACCCAACACCAATAATGCAGTTGAGGAGATGCACCAGATGGCCGAAAAGGCGATCACACATATCCGAAGAATGCCTCCCAACATAACCTTCGAATTACAAAAATACTATCCAGAGTCCTGGCAGTTGATAGAAGATCATCACACAGGATTCCTATTGGAAATCATAAAAGAAAATCTCAAGAGAGGGATTGATGAAGGTCTATACCGCTCAGATCTCAATCTTGACATAATACCTATTCTGTATGCCTCCAAAACTGCAGTAGTCGTAGACTCTACGCTATTTCAGGAATACGGATACAAACAGGATGAAGTTTTTAAAGAATTTGTCTTGTACCACCTGCATGGTGTAGTAACAAACAAAGGAAAAGATTTAATCAATAACTATTTTAACTTTTAACGACAAAGCAAAATGATAAAGAGAAATCAGCTTGTCAATTTAGTATTTGCAGCTTTAATTGTACTATTCCATAAGCCCCTTCTTGCACAAGAAGCAATGGAATTCAATCTTGAGCAAGCAATTACATATGCACAGGATAATCACCCAGACATCAAACTCAAGAAACTGCAGATTGAGGATGCACAACAACGGGTAAAAGAAACTGCAGCAATTGGTTTACCTCAGGTCAATGGTGGACTTGAATACCAATATTTCATTGAAAAGCCCAGACAAATAGCCCCGGATTTCTTAACACCGGCAGTTTATGGGATTCTTTTCCAAGAGCAACTTGTACAACCTTTCCCTTTAGATATAGGGACTCAGGAATTTACATTTGTTCAATCACACAATCTTACCCCTAGCATCAATCTATCGAGTCTAATCTTTGATGGTAGCTATATCGTAGGATTAAGAGCAGCTAAAGCTTATGGAAGCTTAGTACAGCAAGACTTGAGTATTGCGCTATCAACAGTGCGTAAAAGTGTTATTGATGGGTATCTTCCAATCCTTATTTTGGACGAAAACCTTACAAATCTTGATTTGAATATCGTAAATCTTGAGGTTCTGCTAAAAGAGACTGAAGCTATTTACAATGAAGGATTTGCAGAATTATTGGATGTTGAGCGCTTAAAACTTTCTTTGTCAAACTTAAAAAGTGAAAAAGACAACCTGGAAAGACAACGTGTAGTTGCATTAAATGCATTGAAAATACAGATGGGCTTTCCAATGGAGAAAGAATTGGAAATCGCAGATTCAATCAATGAAGTACTTGAACGTTCAAAAGGAGACGAATTATTAGTATCATCTGCAACAATAGAGAGCAGACCAGAAATTGGATATTTAAATACAACATTGGATTTAAATGAATTGAATATCAAATTAAATAAAGCAGCATACCTGCCTTCTGTTTCAGCATATGTTTCCTACCAAAACACCTATTTAGGAGATGATTTTTCAAACGGAACATGGCTGCCTACATCTGTTTTTGGAGCAAATATCTCCATTCCAATCTTTGCAGGGTTTGGTAGAAAAGCAAAAGTAGCTAGAGCAAAAATCGACTTGGAAGAAGTAAAGATTCAGCGTGAACGTGCTCTGGACGGATTTAAGCTTGAGCTAAGCAATGCAAAGACCAACTATATTAATGCTAAGAAGCGCCTAGAATCAAGAAAAGAAAATCTTGATCTGGCTCAAAGAATATTTGAAACCACAAAGATTAAATACCGCGAAGGTGTAGGATCAAGTATAGAGGTTTCAACCGCTGAACAAAGTGTATATCAAAGTCAGCAATATTATTACCAAGCTGTATTCGAACTGTTACAAGCAGAATCGAACCTAGCAAAAGCATTAGGACAATAATTCAACAATAATATCAGAATCTAAATAAAATGAAAATCAGAATATTAACAGCAGTTGCTCTTTTCTCTTTAGTTGCCTGTACACAGGAACCAACTACCATGCCTGAGAATCTGGATGGAAGAATCAAGATGCTAAATTCGCTTAAAAAAGAAATGAAAAATCTTGAAGCTAAGATCGCAGAAGTACAAGATTCAATCAGTGTACTTGAACCTCAAAAAGTAAATAAGAGACCAGTAAGTGTCATCAAACCTGAAGTTTCAGAGTTCAAACACTATATCTCTGTTCAGGGATCATTAATGTCAGACGACATGGTAAATGCCAGCTCTGATTTGGGTGGTCGTGTTATGAAATTAAGTGTAAAAGAAGGACAGAATGTTAGAAAAGGTCAACTTATTGCCGACCTGGACATGGAAACGCTTGATAAGCAGCGTGCTGAGTTAGTAAAAACGCTTGAACTTGCTGAGGAAGTATACGCAAGACAAGAAAGACTTTGGAGTCAAAATATTGGATCTGAGCTTCAATACCTACAGGCTAAGAACAACAAGGAAAGATTAGAGAAGTCTTTGGAAACATTGGATTTCAATAAAGCAAAATCTAAAGTTTACGCTCCAATTTCTGGTTCAGTTTTAAGCTTGAATATTAAGGCAGGTGAGATGGCAGGACCTGGAATGCCTATCGTAACCCTTCTTAATGTTTCAAATATCAAAGTAAGTGCAGAAGTACCGGAAAGCTACCTTAAGGCAATCAAAAAAGGAGACAAAATAGAAGTTGAACTGCCTGCTTTAGGAGAGACTCGCACTGCAACGATTAACCTTATCGGAAATGCTATCAACCCGGCAAACAGAACCTTCAAAATTGAAGCTTCACTGAGAAATTCAGATAAAGTACTAAAGCCAAACCTATTGGCAAATGTAAAGCTAAACGACTATACGAAAGCTGATGCAATCAGCATACCTGTTGAGCTTGTGCAGCAAGAAGTTGGTGGTAAAAGCTATGTCTATTCCGTACAAGAAAAAGACAATAATCTAACTGCTCAAAGGATATATGTAACAACTGGTGAAGTTCAGGGTGGAAAGATCATTATCAATGAAGGACTGAAGGGAGATGAGCAGTTGATACTAGATGGCGCACGTATGGTTGTGAATGATGAAGTTGTAGAAATCAAAGGTTAATCCACTAAGAATAAGAAACAATGAAATCTAAGATAAAAGAAAAATTAAGACAGTTTGGACTGACCTCACTAGCGGTGGATAACAGGACCAGCGTAATGCTGCTTACCTTTATGATCCTCTTGTTTGGTATCAGATCATACGATGAAATGCCAAAGGAATCTTTCCCTGAAATTCCTTGGCCGCAAATCTATGTAAACACGGTATACTTTGGTAACTCCGCAGAAGACATAGAGAACTTGGTTACTAAACCAATAGAAAAGGAAATCGCTACCATCAGCGAGCTTAAAAAAGTAACTTCACAATCTTTACAGGATTATTCTTTGATAACAGCAGAATTTGATACCGATATCGACTTAAAGGATGCTGCCCGTAAAATCAAAGATGCGGTAGACAGAGCGAAAGCAAATCTGCCTACAGACCTAACAAAGGATCCTGAGGTACTTGAAATTAATCTTTCTGATATTCCAATCGTAACGATCAATATTGCTGGTTCTTACAGCAATGATGAATTGAAATCTTATGCGGAATATCTACAGGATGAAATAGAAGAATTGAAAGAGATCTCTCAGGTTGATCTTAAAGGTGCACTTGACAGAGAGGTGAAAATATCTGCAGATCTAGATAAGATGAAAGCCATGGAAGTTGGCTTTGCAGATATCGAGAATGCCATCAGATCAGAAAACTTAACAATGTCAGCAGGTGAATATACCAGCAATGACTTTAGAAGGTCTATCCGTATCGTCGGAGAGTTTGAAAGCATAGAAGAATTGAAGCGACTTATTGTAAAAAGTGAGTTTCAGAAAAGTATCTTCTTAGAGGATATTGCAGATGTATCTTTCGCTTATGCAGAAAAAACAAGTATCTCCAGATCCAATCAGCTACCAGTAATTTCATTGGATGTCATTAAGGAAAAGGGAGAAAATCAGTTGATCGCTTCAGATAAGATTGCTAAGATTCTTGAAGATGCTAAAGAAACTGTACTTCCTGATGACTTGAGTGTGACTACCTTCAATGATCAGTCTGTACAGACTCGGATGATGGTATCTAACCTTGAAAACAGTATCATTTCAGGAGTAATTCTAGTTGTACTTGTACTTTTATTCTTTTTGGGTATTAGAAACTCTATGTTCGTGGGTGTTGCTATTCCTCTTTCCATGCTAATGGGGATATTTATTCTACAGCTATTGGGATATACTCTAAATACAGTTGTATTATTCTCTCTGATACTGGCATTGGGTATGCTTGTGGATAATGCCATCGTAGTGGTAGAAAATATATACCGTTATATGCAGGAAGGTTATAAACCAAGAGAAGCAGCTAAGTATGGTACTGGTGAGGTAGCCATGCCGATTATTGCCTCTACTGCCACTACACTTGCAGCCTTTGTTCCTTTGGCATTTTGGCCAGGTCTTATGGGTAGCTTTATGAAATATCTACCGATCACATTGATCATTGTACTATCCTCTTCACTTTTTGTAGCCTTGGTGATCAACCCTGTATTGACTTCAAGATATATGAAGATCGACCAAATGGCGGATACGCGAGAAGAACGCAGAAGAAAGAGAAAGAATATCCTGATCTTTTCAGGAGGCATGTTAGTTGTTGCTTTAATTAGTCACTTTGCCCAAGTTGTTTGGCTAAGAAATCTATTATTATTAGTGATCGGAGTGAGCTTGCTGAATACCTTCTTTCTGAGAAGTGCTTCTTTCAAGTTCCAGGAAAAAGTACTTCCAAAACTGGAAAGCATTTATAATAGATTTATTTCTTTTGCCCTTAGAGGAAAAACCCCAGGTTTAATCTTTGCGGGTACATTTGGACTTCTTTTCCTATCACTTATTTTACTAGGACGGAAATCTCCCCAAGTAGAACTGTTCCCAAGTGCTGACCCTCAATATGTAAACGCATTTATTGAATTCCCTGTAGGTACAGATATAGAAGCTACCAACGAATTCATGGGTGAGATTGAGGAAAAAGTTACGGGTATAATTGAGAAGAATGCGGAAATTGTAGACGCTGTACTTGCTCAGATTGGTGAAAACACAAGTGATCCAAACGCAGGACCTGCTTTTGGTGCCTCACCAAACAAAGCTAGACTTTCCGTAAGTTTTGTTCCTTCAGAAGAAAGAGGAGGTATTTCCACTTTCGAAATCATGGAGGAGATACGTGCCAGTTTAAGAGGTTACCCAGGTGTTCAAATCGTGGTCGATAAAAACCAGGATGGCCCTCCTACAGGTAAGCCTATCAATATGGAAATCACCGGTGACGAAGTAGATGTACTTTCTGAAACTTCTTCCAGATTGATTAAGTATATAAACGAACAGAATATTCCAGGTATCGAGGAATTGAAAAAGGATGTACAGTTTTCTAAGCCGGAATTGATCATCAATGTAGACAGAGAAGCTGCCAGAAGATTTGGTCTTTCAACCTATTCCATTTCAGATGCGATTAGAACATCTGTTTTCGGAAAGGAAGTTTCGAAATTCAAAACCAATGATGAGGACTATCCTATTCAGTTGAGAGCTAAAGACGTAAGTAGAAATAACGTTTCAGAAATTCTGAATCAGGCTATCACCTTCAGAAATCCTGCAAATGGACAAATCTCCCAGGTTCCGATTGCATCGGTAGCAGATGTAGAGTATTCTACTTCATATACATCTATCAACAGAAAAGACCAGGAAAGAGTAATCACAATCAACTCCAATGTATTGGATGGATATAATGCTAATGAGATTGTAAATGAAATACAGCTTCGTGTGGAGGAATTTGATCTTCCTGACGGTTATTCTATCACATTTACAGGTGAGCAGCAAGAGCAACAGGAAGCTGTAGAGTTCTTAAGTATGGCATTATTGATTGCAGTATTCTCTATTTTCTTGATTATCGTAGCACAGTTCAACTCTGTTTCATCACCATTCATAATCATACTATCCGTTTTATTCTCAACCATTGGGGTATTCTTTGGATATGTGATTGCAGATATGAATATCATAGTGATTATGACAGGTGTTGGTATTATTTCACTGGCAGGTATTGTAGTAAACAATGCCATTGTACTGATTGACTATACCAACTTATTGATCAAGAATAAGCGAGACGAACTTGGACTTTCGGAAGGGGAAGAACTTCCTAAAGAAGAAGTTGTAAAATCAATTATCAAAGGCGGTGAAACAAGACTTAGACCTGTATTGCTAACAGCAATCACTACAGTACTTGGATTAATCCCTCTTGCAATAGGTTTCAACTTCGATTTCTTTAGCTTGATTTCAAATTCAGATCCAAATATCACCTGGGGTGGTGACAATGCTAAGTTCTGGGGAACCATGGCATGGACTGTTATTTACGGATTGGTTTTTGCAACTTTCCTGACATTAATAGTAGTTCCAACCATGTATTGGATTGCATATCGAATAAAATCAATTAAGATCTTTAGTCACAAATAAGTATAATATTAACGACAAAAAAGTTAGCTTTTATTGACAAGCTAGCTTTTTTGTCTTATATTAAAATTCAAATACAGTAGTCACAAAAAAATAACACTCATAGTGTTATTTATTAATAAAAATTGCTATTTGTATTTGTAAGTAATTACAATCTCCCCTTTTATTATTTCCAAACCGCAGACTCTGTTTAGTATTGATTTGAAGTGATGGAACATCATGCGGTTTCGTAGATTAGACAAGTATTGAGTGTTTGTTCATAGTTTTTGTTTTTTTGTGTGCCCCTGTG
>OMKD01000349.1 GCA_900299495.1 Sphingobacteriales bacterium | reverse complement strand
TCCAATCTAAAAAGACATTTATACACCCAAATCATCTCAAGTCTACGCAGGTGGGTCAAAGAAAAAGGCGCCAATTACAAAGTAAGAGAGTACGTAGACTATGCTTATATTCTGTATGGCAAAGGGCTATACCTCCAGGCTTTAAAAATCCTGAAAAAAGCCAAGGATCTTGCAATCAAGCATCACCTGATCTATATGCAACTGACTATCGTTGAATTTGAAAAAAAAATTGAGACCAGACATATCACCAGGAGTGGTACAAACCATGCACTTACCCTTTTGGAAGAAAGCGAGCGGATTCAAAAAAATGCAAACCACTTGGTTGCTCTAAGCAACCTTAGAATCCAAATGCATGCCAAATACTTAAGAGATGGTCATGTAAAAAGTAAAGAGGAAGCCAAGGAGATTAGAACATCCTATCATGAAAAGATAGACGTAATGGATTTAGAAAACCTGGGTCTTATGGAGCGTATCTTCTATGTCCAGTCCAGGGTCTGGTATAATTACATTCTATTGGATTTTAAATCCTGCATGAAATATGCAGTCGAATGGATTGAATTATTAAATAGCCATCCTAACATGCTACAAAGAGATACAGATTTGTACATGCGTGGCTATCATTATGTGCTTACTTCTGCAAATCATACTAAAAACTATGCGGTCCATGAGAGCTACCTTTTGGAGTTTGAGCAATTCAGAAAGAGTAATTACAAAAAATTCAATGCCATCTCTCAAATTCTATCCTTTTTATATGTCCATACAGGCAGATTAAACAGCATTATGCTAAATGGAAATTTTGACGAGGCTGAACCATTAATTCAGAAATCTTTGGGCAGAATCAAAAAATACAGCTATAAATTGGACGACCATAGGATCATGGTCTTTTACTTTAAATTTGCCTGGATATACCTCGGAGCTAACAAAACAGATAAGGCGATTAAATTCCTAAACAGCATCATTCATAATGAGCTCAATAAACTCAGAGAGGACATCCAAAACTACGCACGAATCCTTATGCTAATCTGCCATTATGAATCTGGAAATGTAGATATTTTACAATATTTGATAAACACCTATTCAGGATATTTTCAACGTAAAAAGGAACTCAATAACTTCCTTAAGTACTCCATGAATATGTTTTCTGATCTTAAGTCCAAAGGACCTTCAGAACATAAAGATATCCTCAAAAAATACTACACGCTGTTTAAAAGCATCAATAAAGATCCTTATGAGCGCAGAGCATTAGACTATGTAGATGTGCTTTCCTGGATAGAAAGCAAAGTCAAAAATACTAGTATGCAAGAACTCATAAAGGCTAAGAAATTAAACAGCACGAAACATTCTATTTAATTGGCAACATTAAACTTTCCAGATTCCAACAGGACACCATCGCTTTGTATGCGATAAAAATACATGCCTGTGGTCAAATTAGAAACAGGAATAATATTGACCTCTTTGTCCAGATTACTTTGGAAAATGGTGTTACCTAAGAGGTCGATAAGTTGGATCTGCCCATTTCTAATACTTAAGTCTTTCAATTCAACGGCAAAGTTATCTCTTGCTGGATTCGGATATATATTAAACAAGCTTTCCACTTGCTCAGTGGAGGTCGGAATATATTGCGAACAATCCCCAATCATATTGGCATCCATCCATTCTAGTCGTATCGTTAGCCAATCCTTTAAAAACTCAAGTTCCTCCTCGTAGGTATCTCCTACATAATCATTTGGCCATACATACTGACCCAATATATTCCATCGGTCAAAATTACGGGTCTGTGCAGCTCCAATAAACTCAACACGATCATCGATATATTGCAAAAGAGAATCCGTCTGGAATGGACCAGCTCTTAGCTCATCCCAACGACAATTGATCTGATGGCTAACCTGTGGAATATCCGTCATTTTCTTAGCCCAGAAAGGCAACCAAAAACTACAATAATCGCCAAACAGATAAGACCATCCTTCAGGATCCGCAGGACAGGAAAAGTCAAAATTCCCGAAACCTAAGTTGAAATCCCATAAGGGACCAAAATGAAGTTTACCACCATTTGAGGCTTTCTTTTTATGCATATAAAAACTCAGTTTATACGCATCGATATGTTTTCCAATCTCTGTAACTAAAAAGTAATCCACCCAGGAAGACACGTTCACAAAATCCCTGTATGTATCCTGATAATCAGCAGCGTCCATAGCATCTTCAAAGGCCTCCATATAATTACGGATGTATTCAGCTTGCTCTGGCATGATGTCATCATAATCCGGATAGTTATAAGCATAGAATTTATAATCAGGATACTGAGAAACCCATCCATCATCCTCCGTACTTTCATCATCTCTATCAATCTGAAGAATATATCCTCCAGTTAGTTCATCCCCTGAAATATCTTCGGGTTTAAGTTTTGCTATATCTACTCTATTCGCATCTCTTTTAATGCGTTCGGTAAGTAAATATACCCCTCGGTAATCTCCGTTTATGATCAACTCACAAAACCTCGTTCTCGGTGCATATCTACCTGTTTGCCTACCCATATAATAAGCAAGGTCATTTCTCAAAAGTGATTTATCCGCAAAAGGTCCATGAAAGATCCAGTCATTTTCTGAAGGCATCCCAAGTAGACTTACGTTATTATTGGACCCATCAGCATTTTGAGTCTCGAAGCCATAGCCTTTTTTGGGAAATAATTGAGAGGATGCTCCTCGTATCTCTATTGAAATTAATCCATCATAGGCATTATAGGAATCAGAAAAACTATTCACCTGACCTGGACCATTATACACAATGCCCATGTGAGCAGGAACGCGAGGCTCGTCATATATTTCATCTGTCTCCAGTGTTTCTATGAAAATCAATGGAAGGTTAGAAGAGAAGAATGGAGAGCTAAACCAATCAGGTGTATCCCCATATAGTACGGAGTTATCATTCAAGCCCACGGACAACCAGAAGTTACTGCTCATATCCGAAGAATTAATATTCTCGTTATGTACTTGAACAGCCAACACGTTTGTCCCATCCTGCAATAAAGACTTAATCAAATTCTGATCTAACTGTATCAACTCAGGAATACCTCCTCCAGGCATGGCAGCCTCATGAAAACCATCTGCATTTTGATCATGGCTTGGAATTTCTCCCGAAGTGCCAATAAATCGTCGACCAATCTCAACACCATTCAAGTAAGCCACAAAGGCATCGTCATAATCTGCGTGTAGGATTACATGCTCAATCTTAGATACCTGAGTCAGTTGAAAAGATCGCCTCATATAAAGCGAAAGTGCACTTCCTATTATAGTATTGTCGTCTTCATCTCCATAACCAATTCCTCCTGCACCCTGATCCCATGATGCATCATTAAAGGCAATGGTATTCCAATTCGAGGGAGGCTCTGAGGCCCCCAAGGTATAGAACCAATTATCATTATTATAAACTGCGGTTTCCCAATGGTCTACAGTTTGAGCGTTGATCGAAAAACAAAATGCAAGAAAGAAAAAGCAAGGAAGAAAAAATCGACACATATTAATCCGAGGTTTGGAACATAAGTTAAGGCAAATTCAGATTAAGAATGTCTGCTTTCGCAAAAAAATAGGCTTTAAGTAGTATACAAGTACCTTTTGGACTACTTAATTTTTTCTTAAAAACTTTATTTGCTCCAATTGCCCCATTCGGTTCATCCCAAAAACTAAGGTATCTGCTGTCAGTTTTTCAATCTTAACCTTCTTTTCAGCCATTCCCTCCTCTACCGTATGCAAATTATCAGAGACAATCCAATACTTACCTTTTTCAATATTGTCTCCATACCTTGCCTTATATCTTCCATCTTCTTCGAAGGCAAAAAAGACCTCTCCTGAAATCAACTCTCCCGAATTCATCTTCTTCCATTCTACCGATTCCCATTGACCATATAACGCCTCTTCTTCATAATCCGCTAAAGAATCGCAGCTAACCAGGAATAAACAAACAAGGACGATCCAGATACTATTTTTCATACTAATGATTTTTTTAAAATTCAAGCAAATCCAAAAACTATAAGCTCATCTCTTTCAAATAGTTACATTCGAACACATGCCACTATCATTTTAAAAACCTAAAATTCACTATTTACTGTTCCTTCCGAGCATCAATAATGTCTTTTTTAATTCATTTACCTGACAACTATCGTAGTCCTTACAACTTATACTTAGAAGCATAAGACACAATATCTCCTCCTAAATACAGGTATCCATCATGTTCATAAACTGCTCCGGCCTCACTGACTTCTTGTCCTTCCATATCAAACAATCCCCTAACAATTTGGGCTTTACAATTAATTTCTAAAACCATTCCAAATTTCTCTGGAGCAGGCTGTAGAAAAGCTGGCAAACTATAAATTAGCTTTTTCATTCCCGGCTTATCATGCACTCCATCTAATTGCTTATTTCGCTTAGTGGTAAAGCCAAGCCAGTAATTCCCCCTTTTATTTCTTTGGATATTGTTGGGAAAACCAGGAAGGTTATCCATAAAGACTTCCGATGTACCTTTATTTTCACCCTTTAACCAATACCTAAGAATTCGATATTTTGAGGTTTCAGAAAGTAATAAATAATCCTCCTCAGGGGATAATTCAAGTCCGTTTGCAAAATAATTCCCCTCAGAAATAGTTTCGATTGATTTGCTATTTGGATCATAACAATAAACCCCACCAGTCTTTTTCATTTCAAGGATGAGTTTATTGAAGTACTTGGGAGAAGATTGTTGAGTGGAGGAAAGATTAGCAAAATACACTTTTCCATCACTGGCAATTTTAAGGCCTGTTCCCATTAATATGGGTTGACCACTAGGTGTTTTTGAAACCAAGGTATCGATTGTATTTCCGATGATTCTGACCAATCCCACACCATTCATCATAGCTAATAGATTCCCATCTTTATCAAATGCCATTCCCGTAACCCAGGCATCGGTCTTTAAATACTCCTCCACAAGTCCATTTTTGTCAATCCTGAGGATTGCTCCTGAACTAAAGTCATTGGGTCCAGCATGAACTCCAGTATAAATATTCCCCTGCTTATCTGAGACAAACTCCTCTGCACCAGCATATCCAAGCAAGTCTGATTTTTCAATATTTAGCAGCTTATTATTGAGGTTAAACCCTGTTTCGAAAGATCTGGGCTCTGGGCTTTGCCATGCCTGCGGATCAATAGCACAGCTTGAAAAGAGCAAAAGAATACAGTTATACAGAAATACTGTTGCAGGTCGAATTTTATTTATGTTTACCTTCATCTTCTTAGTCATTTTAATTGAAGAATTAATAACACAAATATCCAACTGCTGGATTTTAGATTCATTTACATATGTAAAGGAATCAACCTTCGGACTTTTTTCTTCGAATACGACTAAGTTGTGTAGCAGATATGCCCAGATAGGAAGCGATGTGATACTGAGGAATAGTAGATTCTAATCCAGGAAAACGGTCTTGGAGGATTTCATATCGCTTATCCGCATCCAACAAGCCCATCTCTAGTTCTTTTTGTTCCTTCTCCAGGAAATAGAACTCAGCAATTTTTCTTCCCAGATGTTCCAAACTATGATGCTTTTGGTATAACCTTTCTATATCTGCATAACTTGCAACCAAAAGTTCACAATCAGTCAATGCCTGTTGGGCTATTTTATTGGCTTGGTTGGTAAGAATGGATGAGTAAGCACCGATAATTGAGGGAGCCATAAAGAATTGTTTATTGTATTCTTTACCCCCTTCATTTACAAAATATGCTCTAATGATTCCTTTATAAAGAAAACCCACCTGATTACAAAAAGCACCTTCTCGAGCAAAGTACTCGTTCTTAGGAAGCTTAAAAGGGCGAAAACATCCTATCAATTCTTCCATTGCATCCGGTTTAATGGCACAAACACCTTCCAGATAGGCTTTAAGTGCTAATTTCATTCAAGGTCTTTTAATAAAAGAAAAAGGTCGCCAATAAACTGACAACCTTTTGCTTTCTCCAAATAAAACTAATTTATTTAGTTGCTGCCCACTTTCTGATCTCAGTTCTAAACCATTCATCAGAAGCATCTGTCCATTTAAAATTCTCTCTTAGGTAAGCCATTGTATCTTTTTCGATATCAGTGTAAGAGTCACCATCTTTAACAGCTTCAAGAATTTTTTCAGCGTCTGCTTTAGAAATACGTCCATCTCCTGCACCTGCAGTTAATTTCTCAGCTAGTTCGATTAACTCGCCATCATACTTCTTACCATCAATAGTTTTGTAATATCCCATCGTTTTGTGATTAAGGTTTTTAAATAATCTTTCCAAATTTAATATTTAAGCGGAGAAGAACAAAAAATCAGCACATTCAAACCCATTAAGTTGAACTTTGTGACCTTTTGTACAAAACAGACTCTATATCCTCAAACTTCATATTCTTCGCTTTTAATAGTATTAATAAGTGATACAAAAGATCTGCAGCCTCTCCTTTAAATAATTCGTCATTATTATCCTTTGCCTCTATAATCAGCTCAACAGCTTCTTCTCCTACTTTTTGTGCTACCTTATTAATACCCTTATTGAATAAATTGTTCGTGTAGGACCCTTCTTTATTTCCATCTATACGCTGAGATATAGTCTGCTCTAAAGCATACACAAAGCCCTTACGTGTATCATCGTTGAAACAATTTTGAGACCCCGTATGACAGACCGGCCCAGATGGACTTACTTTCAACACCAAAGTATCCTTATCACAATCCATTTGAATGGATCTGACAAACATAATATTCCCCGAGCTTTCTCCCTTCATCCACAATCTATTTTTGGAACGACTAAAGAAGTGCACCTTGCCGGTCTCCTTCGTCTTTTCCAAAGCCTCCTCATTCATATAACCCAACATCAAAACCTGTAAGGTCTGATCATCCTGAATAATAGCAGGGATGAGACCATTTCCTTTTTCAAAATCTAACTTCATCGTACACTGATTTCTTTTTCTAGTAAATAAGATTTGAGTTCTGGGATGGCTACCGTATTAAAATGAAAAATACTCGCTGCCAATCCTGCTGTTGCAGTGGTTTCTTTAAAAAGAGAAACAAAATCCTCTTTATATCCAGCTCCACCAGAAGCAATGACAGGAACATTGATTTCTGCAGATACTTTTTCCACTATATCCAAAGCAAAACCATCTTGTGTTCCATCACTATTCATTGAAGTCAGCAAGATCTCTCCAGCTCCCAGGTCCACACCTTTTTTTGCCCATTCAAGGGTATCCAAACCAGTATCGGTGCGACCACCATGAACAAATACATTCCAACTATTCGCTCTACAAAGGGTATCAATCGCAAGGACGACACATTGTCTGCCAAAAACGGAGGCGATCTCACTTATCAATTCCGGTCTTTTCACTGCAGCTGAATTTACAGCTATCTTATCCGCACCAGCATTTATTAATTCCTTCACCGCCTCCACTGAAGAAATTCCCCCACCTACGGTAAACGGAATATCAATCTCTGCTGCAATCCGTTTCACTAAATTAATGAGCGTCTTACGTCTTTCAACGGTAGCCGTTATATCCAAAAAAACCAACTCGTCCGCTCCTTCCTGGGCATACTTCTTAGCTAATTCAACAGGGTCGCCCGCATCTCTCAAGCCTACAAAATTTATGCCTTTAACAGTCCGTCCATCCTTGATATCCAAACAGGGAATGATTCTCTTTTTTAACATAATTCAGCAATTTCATTCATTTGAATACGCCCTTCATAAATCGCTTTTCCAACAATCGCCCCAGAGCAACCTATTTCCCTTAATGTCACTAGATCATCCATATCACTAACGCCACCACTGGCAATTAAATCCACCTTAGAATTTTCCATTATCTCTTTATAAAGCTCAACAGAAGGTCCTTCCAGCATACCGTCCTTAGATATATCCGTGGAAATAACTGTTTGGATTCCTTCCGCTTCATAGGATTGAATAAAATCCATTACATCGGTCCCTGAATCTTCCAGCCACCCATTACTGGATATCATCCGATTCTTGCAATCAGCACCCAGAATGATACGCTCAGCACCATAACGATCCAACCAACTCAAAAATCGATCTCTGTTCTTTAAGGCTATACTTCCTCCAGTCACTTGTTTTGCTCCCGATTCAAAAGCAATCCGAATATCTTCATCACTTTTGATTCCTCCTCCAAAATCAATATTCAAGCTTGTCTGAATGGCTATTCGCTCCAGTATTTTATAATTCACTATTCCTTTTGATTTGGCACCATCCAAATCAACCAGGTGTAGATATTCAATTCCATAAGATTCAAACATCTTGGCTACTTCCAAGGGATCTTCATTATACACTTTCATTTGGGTATAATCTCCTTTTGTAAGTCTTACGCACTTACCGCCAATGATATCTATCGCAGGTATGATTTTCATAATTCTAAAAAGTTTTGAAGAAGCCGGCGTCCAGCATAAGAGGACTTCTCCGGGTGAAATTGAGTCGCATAAAAATTATCCTTTTGCAAGGCTGCACTAAAGGGTTGGATATAATCACAAACTGCACTCGTTGCAGAGCCAAGTTCAACAAAATAGCTGTGCACGAAATACATATCCGTTTGCTCCTTTATCCCATCAAACATAAAGCCCTTCATGTTCTTGATATCATTCCAACCCATGTGAGGGACCAATGCATCTCCCTTAAATTCCTTCACCTCATTGTCAAAGATACCCAAACAGGGCACATCCCCCTCTTCACTGGATTTGCACAATAGCTGCATACCCAGACAGATTCCCAAAACAGGCTGCTTTAAATCAGTTATCACTTTATCCAAACCAGATTCCTTTAAAGATTCCATAGCTTTTGCAGCAGCTCCTACTCCTGGAATAATAACTTTATCTGCCTGCTGTATTTGCTCAGGATCACTACTTATAAACGATGTGGCACCCAAACGGCTCAACGCATTTTGAACGGATGCCAAATTGCCAGCACTGTATTTTATAATCGCAATCATAATACCCCTTTTGTACTTGGCACCGCAAAATTCTGATCCTTTCGAACAGCCATCTTTATTGCTTTAGCAAATGCTTTGAAAATGGATTCAATCTTGTGGTGTTCATTACTACCCTCTGCTTTGATATTCAAATTACATCTTGCATTATCACTAAAGGATTTGAAGAAGTGCATAAACATTTCCGTTGGTGTATCGCCTATAAATTCTCTGGAAAAATCTGTATCCCAAACCAACCAAGGACGACCTCCAAAATCTATCGCCAATTGGGTCAGGCAGTCATCCATCGGTAGAAGAAATCCATAACGCTCTATACCTTTCCTACTGCCTAATGCCTTGTCAAAACAGGTTCCTAAGGCCAAGGCGACATCCTCAATGGTGTGGTGTTCATCCACCTCCAAGTCACCATTCACTTTCACGGTCAAATCCATCTGCCCGTGGCGAGCAATTTGCTCCAGCATATGATCAAAGAACCCAAGCCCTGTGGCTATATCATTCTTACCTGTACCATCCAGGTTTAATTCAATCAGGATATCCGTCTCATTAGTCCTTCTTTGCTCCAATGCTTTACGAGGCTTCGACTTCAAAAACGTGTAAATGTCCTTCCAGTTCGGAGTAATTAATACACAAGATTCCTTACAGCTATCCCCAATAAAGATTCCGTTGGCGCCCAGATTATTGGCAAGCATTATATCAGTCTCTCGATCACCAATCACGAATGAATTTGCCAAATCATAATCTCCATAGATGTACTTATTCAAAAGTCCTGTCCCAGGTTTTCTAGTATCCTTATTTTCGTGTGGAAAGCTTTTATCAATCAGTACCTCACTGAATACCACACCTTCGTTTTCAAAAGCCTGTATGATCTTGTTTTGAGCAGGCCAAAAGTCTGCTTCCGGGAAAGAATCGGTGCCTAGTCCATCCTGATTGGTCACCATCACCAATTCATAATCCAACTCTCTGGCAATCTTGGATAGATTCTGAAAAACTGCAGGATAATACTCCAGCTTCTCCAAACTATCTAATTGATAATCAATCGGTGGCTCTATAACCAAGGTCCCATCTCGATCAATAAATAATACTTTCTTCATGTTCTATCTTTTTTAATGCCTTTAGCAACTTTTTATTTTCATTTTCACTTCCAATACTGATTCGAATACAACCTTCAATCAGGGAATTTCTGTTGCGAACAACAACCTCTTCTCGAATCAAATCTTCATAAACTTTTTGTGCATTTCGAAACCGAACGAGTAAGAAATTGGCCTGACTTGGATAGACCTCCAAAACCTGTTCAAAGGTTTTGAGCTCAATAGCAAGTTGCCTTCTTTGTTCAATAATTTTCTCGATTCTTGAACGATTGAGGTCCCTTTTGTTCAGAGCATTTATTGCTGCTTGCTGATTAGGTCCACTCACATTGTAGGGAGGCTTTACCTTGTTCAATAAGGCTATAATCTGTTCGTTGGCCATACCGATTCCTATCCTTGCAGATGCAAGACCCCAGGCCTTACTCATGGTTTGGGTGATTACCAGATTCGGAAATTCTTCTAGTAGGTTTATACAACTTTGTTCTGGGCAAAAGTCAATATAGGCTTCATCCACGACTACAATTCCATTGAAAGCGTCCAGAATTGATCTTAAAATATCTGGTGAAACACAGTTCCCTGTAGGATTATTCGGCGAACAGATATACAGTAGTTTAACAGAATCATCAGCTGTAAATGGCTGAATGGATTCGGGGATAATTGAAAAAGATTCACTCAATGGGATCTTAAACAACTCAACTTGATTTATTGCGGCAGATATGGAGTACATTCCATAACTCGGTGTAAATACTACTGCTTTATCCTTTCCAGGATTACAGAATACTCGGAATAATAAATCGATGATCTCATCGCTACCATTACCGATAAAAAGTTTATTAGTTCCTACCTTTTTATTTTCTGCTATCAGCTGTTTTAATTCTTGCTGATAAGGATCGGGATATCTGTTAAGTGTACCATAAGGATTCTCATTGGCATCCAAAAACACCTTTGCAGTTCCTGTGTATTCATCTCTGGCACTTTTATAGGGATCCAAATCCAGAATATTTTGGCGAACCAATTTAGTTAAGTCTTTCATCCCTGATGCTGTTTAGTCGAACTCGTACTGCATTCCTGTGGGCAATTAATTCTTCAGCTTCTGCCATCTGCTCAATAGCAGGTCCTATATTTTCAATTCCCTGAGCATCCAACTTCTGGAAGGTTATTTTGCGAACAAAACTATCCACGGAAACGCCGCTATACGATCTGGCTAGACCATTTGTTGGCAAGGTGTGATTGGTACCACTTGCATAATCCCCTGCACTCTCACAGGAGTAGTTTCCTACAAAAACAGATCCTGCGTTTCGAATACCATCCAACCATTGCTCGGCAGCATCTGAGGCCAGAATCAAGTGTTCAGGTGCATAGACATTACTCAGTTCGATACACTCCTCCAGACTTCGGCAAAGCACAATTCGACTATTCTTTAAAGCTGCCTCAGCAATAGATTTACGGGGTAGTTCCTGCAATTGGTTTTGAATTTCTTCAAGCACCGCATCAACAACCGAATCTGAATTACTAAGCAACAAAACCTGACTGTCTGCACCATGTTCAGCCTGAGAAAGTAAGTCAGAGGCAACAAAGGCTGGATTGCAGCTTTCATCAGCAATGACAAGTACCTCACTTGGGCCTGCTGGCATATCTATGGCAATACCTTCTTGCTGAATCAATTCCTTAGCTTTCGTAACAAATTGATTGCCTGGACCAAAAATCTTGTAAACCGATGGAACCGTTTCCGTACCATAAGCCATAGCACCAATAGCCTGAGCACCGCCAACCTTGAATACTTTTTTAATCCCAATAAGTGCTGCGGTATAAAGAATAGCTGGATTGATTATACCATTTGAATCCGGTGGCGTACACAAAACAAGCTCTTTACATCCAGCCAACTTAGCAGGAATACCAAGCATAAGTACTGTTGAAAACAAGGGTGCTGTTCCGCCAGGGATATACAAACCAACCTTTTCTATACCCACACTTTTTCTCCAGCAGAGTACTCCTTTTACCGGTTCCACATACTTGATCTGTTCAAGCTGCATATTGTGAAATCGCTCTATATTTTTCTTAGCAATTCCTATGGCCTCCTTGAGTGATTCGGATACCAATGAAGCGGCTTTTTTAAACTCCTTTTCAGAAACTTGTAGTTCTTCTAATTCGGCCTGTTCAAATTGTTTGGCATACTTGAATAAGGCCTTATCTCCATAAAGCTTGACCTTATCCATAATCTCCTGAACAGTCGCTGTTAGATTTTCTCTGCTCATAATTGGACGACGACATATTTCCGTCCACTCTATTTTAGAAGGATAATTATAAATCTTCATTACAAAACCATTTTATCGATTGGAACAATAAGAATACCTTCAGCACCTGCTGCTTTAAGTTCATCAATCACTTCCCAGAATTTGTCTTCATCAATCACCGAGTGTAAAGAGCTCCAGCCTTCCTCATTCAAAGGCAGGACCGTTGGTGAACGAAGAACAGGAAGTAACTCACTAACTGCCTGTATCTTTTCATTCGGGACATTCATCAGAACATACTTTGAGCGTTTTGCCTGAAGGATAGACTCTATTCTGAAAAGTAATTTATCTAGTAAGACTTTTTTATCGTCTGAAAGTGATGGATTAACAGCAAGGACAGCCTCAGATCTAAGGATAACCTCTGTTTCTTTAAGTCCGTTTTTGAAAAGTGTTGAGCCTGAGCTTACGATATCACAAATCCCATCTGCAAGACCGATATTCGGAGCAATTTCCACGGAACCAGATATCACGTGAATATCCGCAGTTACATTTCTGGATTTAAGAAAACTATTTACTGTATTGGGATAGGAGGTAGCTATCTTTTTTCCTTCGAAATAGCTGGTATCGAAGACCTCAGCCTGCTTAGGTGCAGCCAATGAAACTCTGCATTGAGAGAAGCCAAGTTTCTGAACAATCTCCACCGACTTATCCTTTTCAATCAGTAAATTCTCTCCTACAATACCTATGTCTACCACACCATCCTCCAGGTATTGGGGAATATCTGAATTACGCAGATACAGGATTTCCATTGGAAAATTAGGAACAGTGACCTTCAACTGATCTTTCCCATTATCAATCTTTATCCCACAGGATTTCAACAACTTAAGTGACTCCTCGTTGAGCCGACCGCTCTTTTGAATCGCAATTTTTAGCTTACTCATTCATTTGAAAAAATACGCCTGAGTAAACCGATGAGTCTTTAGAAAAGAAAAAAACCCGTCTGATTACTCAGACGGGTTAATAATATCTTGGATCTAGTCAGCACATACCATTAACACCTCGCCCGAGCGCAAGCATGAAAATGATGATGATGTAAATTCTGACTAAAGTTCATATTCTAAATATTTTACCCTACAAATTTAGTGGGATTTTTCGCTCACAAACAAATTATTATTGTAATTTTTTTTCTGACAAAACACAACTAACTGAAAATCAACACAAAATAAATTGAAATAATATTTCTTAACCTTTCCACTCTGCTTTGAGCATTGAATAAATATCCACATCCAGTGCTTTACCATCCTTTAATTCACAAGATCGCATAGTACCTTCATAGGTAAAATTGACCTTTTCCAAAGCCTTCTTGCACTTTTGATTTTCGTGATCCACAAAACCTTCCACACGCAATAAATTGAGGGTAGAGAAGCCCATATTCAATATAGCTGACATTGCTTCTTTGAGAATAGCTTTTCCCCAGTGTTCTTTAAGCAACCAAAACCCAATCTCAGCTTTTCGATGTTCTCTCTCAAGGTTATTATAGCCCCCTGCTCCCAAAAATTGATCAGTCGTTTTATCGTAGATACACCACCAAACACCCGTACCTGTTCTCTTAAGATCAGCATACCAATCCATTTGCTCCTTAGTATCTTCCAAAGTAGCAAAATGCACCGCATAATATCTAGTTACCTCTGGATCGGAAAGTCCTTTATGTATATTAGCTATATCACCTGCAGCAACTTCCCTTAAGTAAAAACGATCCGTTTGAATTCTTTCTAAAAGCACCATAAATCAGTTAATAAAAAAGTAAATTTATACTTTACAATTGAATCTGCTTAAACTTAGCATATTAAATCTTGTTAGAATTAATAAAACAATCCAAATCATGAGACTTTATACTGGCCTTTTCTTACTATTCTTATCCATCAATTTATCGGCACAGACTACGCTGAATCTTAGTTTAGAGCATGATGGAATTGAAAGAGATTACAGATTATACATACCTGCTAACTATACCGGAGACGAATCTGTTCCGCTTTTATTCAATTTCCACGGCTTCGGAAGTAACGGCTTCGAGCAACAGTTCTATGGAGATTTCAGGGCAATTGCAGATACTGCAGGGTTCATATTAGTCCACCCTGAAGGAACACTTCTTAATAACAATGCGCATTGGAATGTAGGCGGATTTACTATAGGAAGTACAACAGATGATGTTGGATTTACAGCGGCAATGATTGATAGCATCTCTGCGAACTACAATATCAACGCAGAAAGAATTTATTCTACGGGTATGTCAAATGGTGGATATTTCAGCTTCTTATTAGCTTGTCAATTGAGTGACCGAATAGCTGCTATTGCTTCTGTGACTGGTTCTATGACTCCTGAAACATTCAATGCTTGTGATCCGCAGCATCCAACACCAGTTCTGCAGATTCATGGAACAGAAGACGCAACTGTACCTTATGATGGTGGCGTTCTTTGGTCCAAATCAATAGATGAAGTTATGGCCTATTGGATAGATTTCAACAACTGTTCTGAAACACCAGAAGTCATTGAAGTACCAGATGTCAATCCAAATGACAACTGTACTGCTGATCGCTTTATCTACAGGAATACAGATACACAAATAAACACTGAACACTTTAAGGTTTATGATGGTGGTCACACTTGGCCGGGTGCTGTATTCAATTTTGCAGGAACCAATCAGGATTTCAATGCATCTGATGAGATTTGGAAGTTTTTCTCCCAATATGATATCAACGGATACAATCCAATTATCAATACAAGTACCAAAGAAATTTCAGTAGAGGAATTGAGTGTATTTCCTAATCCAGCAACAACTTCAGTTCAAATAAAAGGAAGTATTACAGCTCCAATCCCATACCGAATAATCAACAGTACTGGCCAATCGTGCAAAAGTGGTACACTAACCGAGCAGGATCAGCTTATTGATCTATCTGAATTACCTGCTGACTTATATTTACTAAACACTGCAACACAGTCTATAAAAATCTTAAAGATTAATTAGATGCAAATAAAAAAGGGCTTCCAAGTGGAAGTCCTTTTTTATTCAACAAACCCTGGCCATCGGCGCATATACTCTACAAATGTGTCACTTAGACCTTCCTGCTTTAAATAGGCTGGACTTACTGGATTTGGTATCGGCTCAAATAAGGCATCTTCCATAACTTTTTTTGGAAAATCATGATGTAAAATACCCCCGCGTCCTATACTCACAAAATCCACCTTAGCATCCAATATAGCTGTAACATCTTTACCACTTCGTATATTTCCAGCCACGGTTAGTTTCACCCCTTTAAAGTCTAAATCTATAAAATGGGCTAAAAGACTTTTCTCCTGATATGCTTCCTCCTCTGGCATTTTGAAACAATCCCAAAGTGAAATATCAAGGAAATCAATTTGGTAGTCATCTATCAAGGTTTGACAAAGCCATTGGATCTCACTAATATCCATACCAAAGCGTTCCGGAGAAAGTCGGATACCTAATAAAAACTTGGTACCACAAGCGTCCCGAACCCCTTCTATAATCTCAAAAATTAGTCGGGCTCTGTTTTCCAAAGATCCCCCATATTTATCCGTTCGCGCATTGATCTTTTGACTCAAAAACTGCGTAAGAATATAACCATGTGCTCCATGAATTTCAACTCCATCATAACCACAATCCTTTGCTCGCTTAGCTGCGGCAATAAAGTCATCTCGCAGTTCTGCTACCTCGGCTAAGTCCAATGCTCTGCATCCATATTTCTCGATAGAAGAAGGACAAACAGGTGCTTCCCCTATTAATTCTTTGGGGGAACGCATACCCGCATGATGCAATTGAATCACAGCCAAAGCACCATGGGCCTGAATACCTAGCACTAATCGCTTATGTCCAGCTTTATGTATATCCGAAAAAATACCGAGTTGCCCCTCAAAACCTTTTCCCACTACCTGTACATGGGATGCACAGGTCATGACCAACCCAAATTGACCTTCTGCCCTTTTGACCAGCCAATTGTATTCTGCATCAGACAAACAACCATCTTCCTGACTTTGCTTGTTAGTAAGCGGAGCCAGCATGAAACGGTTTTTCATCTGCTTGCCACAATTAAATACTACTGTCGTATCTGGTCTATTATCCATATGCTTCTTTGATTGTTCTTTTAACAAATGTAGAACAATCCTTAAACAAGGAGGTTTCCAAAGATCTCCATTTTTCCAATTACAGAATCATCCATAAAAGACATGCCGAAACGAAACCTGCAAAAGCAAGAATCGTCGTCATCATCGTCCAAGATCTGAAGGTCTGTTTTTCACTCAATCCTAAATACTGACTAACCAACCAGAATCCACTGTCATTGACATGGGAAAGGATAGAAGCTCCAGAGGCAATTGCAATAACCAAACAAGCCAATTTAGGATCAGCAATAGCCTGCCCTTCCAATAAGGGAGCAACCAATCCTGCTCCAGTAATCATAGCTACCGTTGCAGAGCCTTGAATGATCCTTACCAATGCAGCCGCCAAAAATCCAAATACGATGAGTGGAAAACCAATCTCAGTCAGTGAAGTAGCAATCATAGATCCTGCTCCTGTATCCACAAGAACCTGTTTAAAAACACCCCCTGCACCTGTTAATAGAATGATGGTCCCAGCAGGCGCCATGGATTTACTGGTTAAGTCAAACAGATTTTCCTTACTCAAGCCCTGTCTTCTACCCATTAGATACCAGGCTGCAATATTTGCAAGAATTAAGGCTGTAAATGGATGTCCTAATAATTGTATTGTTTCAACTAGAAACTGCTCTTCTATTTTTATCAAACCACTCTCCACAAAAGTCCCCATCAGAATCAGAACAATAGGTAGTCCTATAATAGCGAAGATCAAACCTATTGACTGATTTTTATCTGTTACCTGATTCGTCTCCAAACCTGCATCTGGAGCCACAATATGAATCTGTTTTGCTAT
>OMKD01000348.1 GCA_900299495.1 Sphingobacteriales bacterium | reverse complement strand
TTAAATTATCAATGGTCCACGGTAGATGGACTTATTGATTCTCCATCCGATCAAGTTACAGTGGATGTAAGTGCTGCAGGAGTTTATCAGCTCATAGTAAGCTCGGATTTTGGCTGTAGTGATACTACTTCAATTAACATTTTGGAAGATCAGAATTATCCGATCATAGATGTATCGGATTATGGTATAATAAACTGTACCGATCAAATTATTCAAATAGATGCTTCCGCAAGTGTCTTTGTAAATAATGGAATTTATGAATGGTCAACCAATGATGGGAATATTTTAAGTCCACTCGATAATTCATTCATAGAAGTAGATGCTGCTGGAACATACACCTTATCGATAACAGACACTGTTAATAATTGCCTTTCAACAGAGTCTTTTCTCGTCGGTATCGATACTATTGCACCACCTCTGTCAGGTGCGGATGCTACAATTACTTGTTTTGAGCCATCAGTACCATTGGAGATGGTAGGTGATTATGCCGGCCCTTATACTTGGGAATGGAAAAGAGAAGATGGATCCGCTATATCAGGAAGCCAAAATATGCCGGTATATTTTTCTGTAGATACTTCTGGTATATACATCCTTGAGGCTGTAAATATAGATAACGGTTGTGTTACGATTGATTCTGTTACCATTGGACTAGACACAATTAGTCCTACTGCAATTTTAGATCCGGTCGGTGAACTGGATTGTTCCATAACTACGGTATTGATAAATGGAGGGAATTCCTCTCCACTAAATAATTACGGAGTAAGCTGGTCCGGACCACCTGGAGGCATTGAGTCTGGAAGTGGAACTCTTTCCGTTGTGATCGATGAACCAGGCTTGTATAATATGGCCTTCATTAATTTGGATAATGGTTGTGAAGATGTGGCTTCAATTGAAGTTCTGAGTAATGTGGAGTATGAGTCACTGGATGCCAGTGCAGATAATCTGACCTTGGATTGTGAGACGACAGCGATAGATCTTGGCTTAGCAGAAACAAATCCAATTGGGCCAGGTTTTGACTATTCCTGGACGAATCTGAATGATTTTAGTTTTAATGAGGATGGTCAAATATTGACCGTTACAGATCCTGGGATATATGTGATGTCGGCTTTGAATCAATCGAATCAGTGTATAAGCACAGATACTGTTGTCGTTGAATCTATACAAAGGAATATAGTAGCCAGTGCTGCATTTTCAAATATATTAACCTGTGCACAACCTACCACTGATCTTACCGGTTCGTACACAGATGTCCTAACGACTGATATTAATACCGTTTCCTTTCAATGGTTGGATCCAAGTGGAGTTTTACTTGGCAACAGTACTACAGTTACAGTCGATCAGGGAGGTATTTATCAGTTTATTGTATTTGATAGTTATAGTCTTTGTGGTGATACTATAGAATTGGAGGTGCAGAAGAATAACGAATTGCCAAGTCCAAATGCAGGAAGTGATATATCATTGGATTGTAATGAGGGTACCGCAGACCTGCTCGGTTCTTATCCGGATGATCCAAATACCCACATTTCTTATTGGACTACAGGAGATGGTAATATCGTAGACTCCGACGAGTTTACTGCCTTAGTAGATGAGATTGGTATATATACGTTTGTTGTTGAAAGCACGGATGGGAGTGGTTGTGTCTTTGAGGATGATGTACTGGTTTATATAGATACTATTTTATGTACTCCTGTTATTGACACTATACCTGATGTGGTGGTTGATTGCTTTAATATTCCTGAAGTTTTTGGAGAAATAGATGCAACTGATGTATTTAATCAAGCTTCTCAATCATCAAATCTTACCTATTCCTGGGAAGTTGTAGATGGTATAATTGATGGGCCAGAAGATACACTTATTATTAAGGCTTTGATTGGGACCTATGTTTTTGAAGTGACCAATTCAACCTTTGGTTTTACATCAAGAGATACTATAGAATTATTAGATGGCCGTGTGTATCCAAATGTAGAAATTGCACAGGATACCCTCATGGTTGACTGCGCACAACTGGAGGCGAACGTAGCTTTAGTAGGGTCAGAACTAAACGGCTTGCCTTTAATGACATACACCTGGGAAGCGGAGGATGAATCTTACATAGTATCAGGATTGAACGATTCTATTGCAATGATCAATGCGCCAGGGTTGTATTCTTTTATTGGAGTGAATTCAGAAACTGGGTGTCTTGATGCGGCCTCGGTATTTGTGGGTATTGATGGAGCCTTTCCTCCTTCTAATTGTTTACCAGATAATGCCCAATTTGACTGTGACGAACCTTCTATTGAGATTAGCCTGGATAGTTGTACAAGTCCGGATTATGAGTATTTCTGGTCTATTGAAACTGGGGCACTGGAAAGTCCAAATGGAGAAACCAGTGTAGATGTGAGTATATTGAACTCTCCTTCTTATTTAGTTTTAGAAATAACGGATACAACAAATTCTTGTTCAAGTCTAGACTCTGTGCTTATTTTTGGTGAAGGGCAGTGTTTTCCAGATTGTGAGATAAACACCCCTGATGTGATTACTTGTGCTCAGGAATCCATCCAATTGGATGCGTCTAACTCAAGTGTAGGAGCTGAATTCATGTATGAATGGTCGACAGATATTGGTAACTTCTGTGGAAACACAGATGAGTTAGTAACCTGTGTGGATTCGGATGGGTTTTACACCTTGCAAGTCACTGATCAGATAACTGGTTTGAGTTGCTCGACCAGTATACTCGTGGAAGATGATTATTCCACATTGGATGCAATTATTAATCCATTGGATAGTATTAATTGCTATGCTGACTCCATCAATATTTCATTTTCAGTATTGGATGATGGGCCTTATTCGGTTTCCTGGATTACACCTGATGCAGATTGTGCGATTACAGAACCTTTTGATGGCTTCTATTACACAAGTTGCGGCGGAGATTATAGTTTAATTATTAGTGCTGAAAGTACAGGTTGTCCCGATACCTTTGGCTTCACAATTCCGATGGATACCATTAGACCAACAGCTGGTTTGACTTCGAATGATATTTTGGATTGTAGTAATCCTTCTTTAGGATTGCTAGCAACAGGTTCTAGTGTAGGAGACGATTTCTATTACTACTATTATAATTTCAATGGTGAAGTTTTCGAAGAGGGAGTGAATCTTCCTTTCGCAGTTACTACCACAGCGGGAGAGCATGCATTGGTCGTGGAAGATTTAAGGAATGGTTGTCAGGATACAAGTTTGTATCAGGTAATTGATAATGCAAATATTTTTGAGGCAGATGCAGGTACTTATCCGGATTTGGATTGTTCAAACCCAAGCTTGGAATTAGAAGGTAGCGCCAATCAATTATTTAATAATCTAACCTATTACTGGGAAGGAGATGCGGATTGCTTTATTACAGATCCCAATGATCAGACGGTTACTATTAACTGTCCAGGATTATACACCTTGGTTGTTTTAGATACTATAACGGGTTGTGATGATGTTGATTTTGTAGCTGTGGAGCAGGATGATAATCTTCCATTAGCAGATGGTGGACCAGACTTGACAATAGAATGTACAGATAACTTTGTCGTTCTTGATGGGTCTTCATCAGATACAGGAGCAAATATCAATTACGAATGGTACACCCTTGACGGAAATATTATTGGAGATAATACAATTCCTGTTATTGAGGTAGACCTGGAGGGAACTTACTATTTGTTAGTAGAGGATACCTCAACAAATTGTATAGATACCTCAATAGTGCAGGTAAATAATGGAGTC
>OMKD01000347.1 GCA_900299495.1 Sphingobacteriales bacterium | reverse complement strand
GTTACCTCCAACCCAAAGATTGAACGTACCTGCTTCTAGGTGTGTTTCGAGGTCTGCACCCACGAAACTCAGTTCAGAAACCGGTAGCTCAAAGTTAAGCGTTTTCGTCTCACCCGATTTTAGCTTTACTTTTTGGAAAGCCTTCAATTCTCTAATCGGTCGGGTAGTAGAAGCGGTTACATCCTGGATATAAAGCTGTGCAATTTCATGACCTGCTTTAGAACCCGTATTGGTCAGGTCAACAGAAACCTTAACCGTACCGTCCTTGCTTAATTTTTTCTCTGCAATCACCAGATTACTGTACTTGTATGTTGTGTATCCTAGTCCATATCCAAATGGATAGTGTGGTGTAAACCCATAATCCAGATAATGAGACGTATTCCCTAAAGAACTCTGCCATGCTTCAACCGGAATTTCATCCATTGGCACAAATGATTCTGTACTTGCTGGTCTACCCGTGTTCTTGTGGTTGTAGTATAAAGGTAATTGTCCAGCAGTCTTCGGCCAGGTCACCGGAAGTCTTCCTTCTGGTTCCGCAATACCATATAACATATCATAGATTGCAGGACCTCCCATTGTTCCAGGGTGCCAACTCATCAGTACTGCATCCAATTGATCCTGATAATCGAAGAAAGTAATTGGGCGACCTGCCATAATTACTAGTACAACCGGAGTACCTGTAGCTTCGATAGCTTCTATTAAAGCTTCCTGTGCACCCGGTAGGTTGATCTTTGCTCTACTATGCGCCTCACCAGATAGGATAGCTTCCTCTCCTGCCACAACAACAGCTACATCTGCACGCTTTGCTGCTCGTACAGCTTCTTTGAATTGAGCGGAGCTCTTATCACGGCTATGGGTAAGCCCTTCTACAAATTTGAAATCTGCTTCGCTGGCTTCAAAAGCGTCAAGTACTGTTTGAGTTTGTGCTTTTTCACCGTCAAAGGTCCAGGTTCCAAGCTGTTCATGTCCCTTATCTGCCAAAGGCCCTATAAGTGCAACTTTAGCATTTGCTTGAAGTGGAAGGAGGGAGTTGTTATTTTTCAAAAGAACAGAACTCTTGATTGCAGCTGTTTTTGCTGCTTCCATATGCTCGTCTTTATAATAGGACGGAGGATTTGAATCATCCGTGTATGGATTCTCAAATAAACCCAAGCGAATTTTGATACGTAGGATGTTTCTCACGAAATCATCTAGCTCTGCCTCTGAGAATTTACCTTCAGCAATCAATTCTTCCAGGTGCTTTTCATAAGACTCTGAAGTCATCTCCATATCAAGTCCCGCGTTAGCCGCCAATTCAGCAGCATGCTTTTCATCTGCAGCATAACCGTGAGGAATCATCTCAGTGATGGAGTTCCAGTCACTCACTACAAATCCATCAAATCCAATCTCATCTTTAAGCACATCTTTCAGCAAGAATGAGTTACCAGAAGCTGGGACACCATTGATATCATTGAATGAAGTCATTACTGTTGCTACTCCTGCGTCAAAGGCAGCCTTGAAAGGTGGAAGGATTACATTTCTAAGCTGTGACTCGTGTAATTCTACTGTATTATAATCTCTACCTCCAATAGCCATGCCATATGCAGCGTAGTGCTTTACACAGGCAGCCATCGCATCAGGAGCATTCAGTGAGTCTCCTTGGAAACCATTTACATATGCAGCACTGATCAATTCAGCAAGGTAGGGATCCTCACCCGGAGATTCGGAGATACGACCCCAACGACTATCGCGACAAATATCGACCATAGGTGCAAAGGTCCAGCGAATACCTGCTTGGGTTGCTTCAATTGATGAAACACGACCACAGATCTCTGCCTGTTCAGCCTCCCAACTTGCTGCTAATCCTAAAGGAATCGGGAAGATGGTCTTAAAACCATGAATGACATCTCGTGCAAACACAACTGGAATTCCATTTGGACTTTCCTCCACAGCCAAACGTTGGATTTCTTTCATTTCAGCAGGATCCATCACGTTAAGAAAAGCTCCGATTCGGCCTGCTTTAAGATCATTTATTAATTCTTCTGAAAGTCCGCCTTTTGAAGAACTTGATGATCCACGTAATGCTGTTTGCCCAATCTTTTCCTCTAAAGTCATTTTGGATAGAATAGCTTCTATTCGTTGTTCTTCATTGGAGTCCAGTTGCTTAGTGGCATTACCTTGTTCGGTGTTTTCTGTTTGACAGGCTATACCGCAAAACAGGATAAGACCTATGAAAAGTTTTTTCATCTTAAATGGTTTAAATATTATAGTCGTGTTTGAACGAAAAGCCAGGCAGAACACTGGCATACAATAATTGGTAGGTTCTATTTGATAGCTGCTTTTTTTTAGCGGCTACTAATATAGTAAATTAAAGTAAATCTTTATAAAATTGGACTTGCTCTGTTTAGCAGTTTTTCCTTCTAATTAAACCTTTTGCATATCCTAAGGTCAAAGGGGTATCGAATTCGTGTATTTCAATTATTTAAAAAACGACAATCCATTAAAAATGAAAAATATTATTTCATCAGGCATATTATTTGCCTTATCCCTGATCGTATTCACATCCTGTGAAAATGATACACAAAATATAAACGAAATTGTAAACGAAGAGATCCTTGAAAATTCACCAGTGGAAAGCATATTGGCCCTTGAAACCTTTGAGGAGGATATAGATGAACAAATCTCCAAAGTATATGAAGATTATTCAAGAGGACCACTTACTGATCCTTGTGTGACGGTTACTTACTCAGAGCCACAAGGTACTTTCCCTAATACAATTACAATGGACTTTGGTGCAGACGGATGCACCGGCCCTGGTGGAAATACCAGATATGGGCAGATTATCTTTACGGTAACTGATTCTATGAAAAATGCAGGCGCGGAGTTGACTGCTATCAGTCAGGATTTTAAGATCAATGCGGTTGCCATAGATTTTACGAAAAACCTTACCAATAATGGCCTGAATGATCAGGGACATCCTTCATTTACTCGATTCTGTACAATGGAAGCCACTTTCCAGGATGGAGCCACAGCAAGCAGAACAGCTACGCATACGCGTACGAAAATAAAAGGTGCAGATACAGAAGATTGGTTCGATGATGTTATTGCAACCACAGGTACGGCAGAGGGAGTAGGCAAGAATGGTGTTGAGTTCACCAAAGAGATTATTCAACCGCTGATTAAAAAGAGAACCTGTCCATTCATCTCCGCAGGTATTGTGGAAATGGAACGCAATGATTTAATAAGCCTGATCAACTATGGAGATGGCGACTGTGATAAATGGGCATTATTGACGAAACCGGATGGAACGACCAAAGTGATAGATCTTAGTAATTAAAAAGCACTAAACCAGTTTTTGTAATAAAGCAGGAACTGGTTTTTCTTTTTCATAGCCTATCTCGACATTAAAAACAATAATATTGGTCATTTTCGGTTTTAGTAAGTAAATTGAAGAACATTAAACAAATTGATTTACTGAGAAAATAAAAAGCTATGTTGAATATTAAATGGGCTGCCCTGCTTTTATTTACAGGATTTGTACTCGTCTCTTGTGATCCTGCGGATACAAATGACCCGGATATGGATGTCGATTCGTATGAAAGTTACCGATATGAATTGTGGAAATTATTGAAAGGTAAAGGCTATGATCCTGATTTTGTAGGTACTCAGGTAGATGATGGATCCTATGAAACGTTAAATGGTGAAAGCTTTGATGCAGACCACGAAGGAATTGGAGGATTGGAGGCTGATCAGTTATTAGGTAACCTGAATGATGTACTTCCTAATATTGATAAGCCAGATATGATTTTATTATGTATCGGTGGTAATGATCTGCTTGCTGAAGAGCCAGTGCAGGGCGTTATCGATACTATTGCTTTGATCTTGGAACGCATTAATCAGTTTGATGAAAATATAGTGGTGTTCATTGAGCAAATTGCACCAGGAAATAACGAATTAATGACGGATGAGTTTCAGGCCGCAATATTAGAATTTAATGAAAAAATAGCCCTCCTTGCTTCGAGTTGGGTCGGTTCACAGAATATCTACTCTGTTGATATGTTCACAGGGTTTACAGAGGATTTACTTGCTGATGAAGTGCACTATAACGAAGAGGGAGCTATTGAGATCGCTGCACGTTATGCAGATGCGATTAATCTAGTCTTTGACCCAGGTGCTGTAAAGATATTACCACTTGGGGATTCTAGAGTGGAAGGAGCACATCCTTAATATAGTATACCAAAAGGCTGTTATTCTGAAAGAGTTTAGCGGGGAGTCTCAGACTTCCCGCTAAACTTTTTTTATCTTATAGGTAAATAGATTAACTACAAGATAAACCATGTTAAAACACCTGAAACTTGCTCTTCTTTTTTGCCTGTTAGCATCCTGTAATTCAGATAAGTATTATTCTGTAGCCAGTAATTTATACACGGAGTATGTCAATCCATTTATTGGTACCGCCAAAATGGGACATGTCTTTCCTGGTGCAACTGCTCCTTTTGGTATGGTTCAGCTAAGTCCGCAAACCAATTTTGAACTCATGTTTGAAGCGGATGGAAGCTATAATACCGCAACCTATGAATATTGTGCAGGATACCAATATAGAGATACTACTATCTTGGGCTTTGCCCATACGAATTTTAGTGGTACTGGGCACTCCGACCTTGGAGATTTACTCATAATGCCTACAACAGGTCCATTGGTATTGGATCCATTAGAAACAGAAACAGGTGATAAGGGCTATTATTCGGTTTTTTCTCATGAAAATGAAAAAGCCAGTCCAGGATATTATAATGTCTTTTTAGAATCCTATGGTATAGATGTAAATCTTACGGCATCAGATCGAGTTGGTTTTCATAAATATACTTTTCCAGAAACGGAGGATGCTCATATAATCTTGGATTTGGTCTATAATGTCTACCATCACGACAATAAAAATGTTTGGACCTTTATCCGGGTAGAAAATGACTCGTTGGTCACGGGCTATCGGCAAACCAAAGGATGGGCAAGAACCAAAAAGGTCTATTTTGCTATGGAGTTCTCCAAACCTTTTAAATCCTATGGACACAAGAAATATGATGAACTCTTGTATAATGGCTTTTACAGAAGATTCGATGAATATGAGAATTTTCCGGAAATGGCAGGAAAGGATATCAGGGCTTATTTCAATTTTGATACAGAAGAAGGAGAGGAGCTGATGGTCAAATTTGCGCTTTCAAATACAGGAACAAAGGGAGCATTGAAAAATCTTGAAGCGGAAATTCCACATTGGGACTTTAATCGGGTAAGGGCAGAGACGGTAACAAAGTGGAATAAGGCACTCTCTCGAATCGATATAGAACCTCTAAAGGAATCAGATAAGACCACTTTTTATACGGCTATGTATCATACCTGTCTGGCACCTGTGATTTATGAGGATGTAGATGGCCAATACTTGGGCTTGGATCAGAATATTCACCAATCAGAGGGGTTTACAAATTACACCATATTTTCCCTTTGGGATACCTATAGAGCACAGCATCCTTTGCTGAATATTACCCAGCCGGAGCGCAATAATGATATGATTAAGTCTATGCTAGCCCATCAGGAGCAAAGCGTGCATGGCATGTTGCCTATTTGGAGTCATTATGCCAATGAAAATTGGTGTATGATTGGATATCATGCAACCTCGGTGATTGCTGATGCTATTGCAAAAGGCGTTGGTGATTTCGATCACGAAAAAGCGCTACAGGCTTGCGTGGAAACTGCAACCGTTCCATATTTTGAAGGTCTCGGCCCTTATATGGAATATGGATATGTACCCGATGACCTGAGCCATTCCTCTGTATCAAAAACATTGGAATATGCTTATAATGATTGGTGTATTGCCCGCATCGCTGAATCACTTGGAATGACAAGTGTTCAGGAGGAGTATGATGGTCGCGGGAAGTCTTACAAAGCCGTTTATGATTCCAGTATCGGTTTCATGAGACCTAAGTTGTCTGATGGGCAGTTTCGAGAAGATTATGATCCTATGGATACCCATGGTCAGGGTTTTATAGAAGGGAATGCGTGGAACTACGGACTATATGTCCCGCAGGATGTTGAGGATATGATACAAATGATGGGCGGGAAGGACCTTATGAGCAAAAAGTTGGATTCGCTTTTTACCATGGAGATCGAAGATAAGTATATCGAAAAACACGAGGATATTACTCGTGATGGCATCATCGGTAATTATGTGCATGGGAATGAACCTGGTCATCATATACCATATTTGTATAATTGGACAGGGCATCCGGAAAAGACACAGGAACGGGTTCGAATGATCGTTGAGACCATGTATGGACCAGGTGTGGAGGGGCTTTGTGGAAATGATGATGCAGGGCAGATGAGTGCATGGTATATATTCAGTAGTCTGGGGTTTTATCCGGTTTGTCCGGGTAGTTCGGAATATGCAATTGGAAGTCCAGCCGTTCGAAAAGCATACATCAAAATGAAAGATGGGGCAATTTTATCTGTCAGAACAGAAAACCAATCCGAAAATGCTGTTTATGTAGATCAGGTTTTGTTGAATGGGAAAGTCATTGAGAACTGGACCTTAAGACATGAAGATATTGCTAAGGGTGGTGAGCTGACTTTTGTTATGAAAGAATAAGTGAATATTTGATAAATAACATCTCATGAAAAATGTTTTATGTTTGATTTTAGTGTTGACAGGATTCTGTTCTTTTGGACAAGAAAAGGATAGTCTGCTGAATCAGTATTTCTTTGATTCCGGATTAACAATTCAGGATACTACAGGACTTGAAGTATTTGAATCTTATAATCCCTCAGGTTCCTATTGGGCAATAGATAGTTTTTCAGAAGAAACGGTATTTCACCGTGCTATGATCTATTCAGATGCTTCGGATTCTCTGAATTCTTATGCCCTGCGCATAGGAAAGGGCGGGCATATATATTCTATGATTGGTGCATTCGGGGAGTCTGTTCCTCCACAATACCGTCCTCAACCATGGGTGCAGGATAGTTATGGAGGAGGAACTTCATATGCACCTTGGGTGGATGAGGTCTGGCAAATGGTTAGCGTAGATGGATCATTGAATAACCCACCTGACTCTTCTTATTTTATTCATCAATCAGGCGTCTACTTAAAAACACCCAATCAAACTCAGCCTTTTTTCTCTCCAATATTAAGCGAATTCTATGATGCGAATAAACAGTCGTATTCAATAATCAACTGGGGTCAACAGGCACATACGGAGGATTTGTTGAATGTAGATCATCGCTCTGGTTTGCTATATTATTCAAAGTACACCCATATCGGTCATGGCATTCTTGAGGTCGATCAAATGATCTATAATTTTGGTACGGACAATATGAACTTTATTAATGTTCCCTGGGGAGGAGTGCGTAATTCAAATCTAGACCATTTTTTTATTTCTGATCCTACTAATGAATTTAGTCTAGCGAATGCTGTTTATGGTCAGGGGCCAGTTGTACAGACAGGAAGCACCGGAGGCTGGATGGGCTGGTCTGACCAGGAATCGGGAAATGCACCGGCATTAATTATGGTTCATCCAACTTCTACGGTTAGCAATAATAATGTGTTTCGGTATGGTTCGGCTGGCGCTAATCCATCGAACCCAAGAGATTATAATGTATTTGAGATGATTCGATTTCCTGCAGCAGGACAACTGAACTTTGGGAAGTGTATGAGCTTCAGATATTATTATGTATTTGCTGGAAACATAGAGGCCGCTCGGGCAAAAATACTGGACCTGGATCTTTCTTCTTATGCTATGGATGCTGCTTTTACTCCACCTAAAGAGGAGGTAGGTTCACTTCATTATCAATTTGATTATCAGGATGGACAATTTTATGTGTCTCTGATTGATACGTTGGGTAGTTTGGAGTTAAGGCAAAGTCCATTTTTGAACAGTTATCCGGTGTTTCGGATAACAGCCTCGGACGGCTTCGAGTATATCACTACCGATCCTTATTATTTGTCCTCCGTTCCATATGATGGACAAACGCTTGGTCTGGAGCTCTTAGGGTTCTATGATAAGCCAATGGTTCTTAATGTGCAATCTGATGCGGTATGTGCAGGTGATTCCTTCTCTTTTCCAGATGGAAGTATGGTCAATGATCTGCAGGAGTCGATTGTTTATATAAATACACTTGCAGCCAATGGATTTGAAGGGGATAGTTTGATTGTGTCCAGACTTGAACTTACTCAACTAGATATTTCCGTTATTCAGGCTCAGGATAGCCTGATGTCTGTAGCGGAAGATGTGCATTACCAATGGCTTGATTGTTTAGACGATTATGCAACTATTCAAGGTGACACATTCATGACCTTTGTTCCTGGGCAGAGTGGTAGTTTTGCTGTACAGGTAACTAATCTAGTGTGTGTTGATACCTCTTCCTGTATTCAGTTTGTACCAACTAACACACATACGAGCTCCACGGTCTCAACATTCACAATTTTTCCCAATCCCAATCAGGGGTCCTTTATTCTTCAAACAGAAGAGTTTCATTCTCAAATTAGAACCCAACTTTATAATGCTTCAGGGCTGCTTATTGATAGTCGCCTTATTAAAGATGAACGTGATTTTTATTTCAACCTCGATCTTACACCAGGATATTATATTTTGAAATTAAGCTGTGAAGGATTTTCCGATCAGTATTTGAAAATCATTATTGATTAAGCCCAGTCTTATTTCTGAAACTTAAACATATAAATGAAAATGTATGGAAGGAATTGGGAATACACCATTGATAAAACTGAATAAGCTAACTGGTCCAGATGATGCGGAGATTTATGTAAAATATGAAGGCGCAAATCCCACTGGAAGTATGAAAGACCGAATGGCTTTGTCCATGATTGAAGGCGCTTTCGAAACAGGTCTATTAAAGCCTGGTATGCGTGTCATTGAGTATACTGGTGGAAGCACAGGAAGTTCTCTAGCTATGGTCTGTGCAAAGAAAGGTATCCATTGTTATTTCGTGTCCTCAGATGCCTTTGCAGAGGAAAAAATTCAAATGATGAGAGCCTTTGGTGCTACTGTTGAAATTATTCCAAGTGGAGATGGCAGTGTAACTCCTTTATTGATACAAAAGATGGGGGAACGACTTCAGGAAATAGAAAAGGAAGGGAACTGCTTGTGGGTCAATCAGTTTAATAATCCCGATAATAAAAGAGGCTATCATGCTATGGCAGATGAAATTATAAGCGCGATGGATGGAGAATTTGACGAGTTTATAGGGCCAGCAGGGACAGGAGGTTGTTTTTCTG
>OMKD01000346.1 GCA_900299495.1 Sphingobacteriales bacterium | reverse complement strand
GTCGGGGCGGCAGGATTCGAACCTGCGACCCCCTGGTCCCAAACCAGGTGCGCTAACCGGACTGCGCCACGCCCCGAAACTTTTATATTATTTATGATTCACTTTCTAAGACCAAAAAATGGTCGGGGCGGCAGGATTCGAACCTGCGACCCCCTGGTCCCAAACCAGGTGCGCTAACCGGACTGCGCCACGCCCCGAAAGTGCGGTGAGAGCGGGATTCGAACCCGCGGTACCCCGTTAAGAGTACGTCGGTTTAGCAAACCGGTGGTTTCAGCCACTCACCCATCTCACCGTTTAATCATATGCTTCTCGTTTGAAGCGCGACAAAGGTAATTTATGGTTTTAAATTATGCAAACAAAAAGAGGAAAAAATCTATATATTTTTAATCTTTTTTGTTGCTGTCAAGACTCATTTTAATTTGCTTTTCCAAATCAGCTACTGTGTCTTGGAACACCATATTTGTATCAAGTAAATCCTGAACTGCATTGCAAGAATAGATAACTGTAGAGTGGTCTCTGCCACCAAAAGTTTCACCAATTGCTTTTAATGATTTGTCAGTCATCTTTTTAGCTAAATACATGGATAGCTGTCTTGCAATAACAATCTGTCGCTTCCTGGTTTTGTCTGCCAGTTTTTCAACTGGAACATCGAAGTGTTTTGCAACCAATTGCTGGATATATTCAACCGTAATTTCCTTATTAATGTGCGAAACAAAATTTCTTATAACTTCTTTAGTCAAATTAATATCTATGTCTCTATTTACTAAAGAAGACTGAGCTATTAAAGAAACAAGGACACCTTCAAGCTCTCTGATATTGGACTGAATGTTGAAACAAATAAATTCAGTTACGTCTTTTGGAAGATCAACCCCCTCTTTCATCATTTTAGAACCAAGAATAGCCATTCTTGTTTCAAACTGAGGAGCTTGAAGATCTGCTGAAAGGCCCCACTTAAACCTGGATATCAATCTTTCTTCCATTCCTTTCATATCTTTTGGAGGACGATCAGAAGTAAGAATAATTTGCTTACCAGATTGATGGAACTGATTGAATATATGGAAAAAGATTTCCTGCGTTTTGAGTTTGTTCTCTAGGAACTGAATATCATCTACTATAAGGACATCAAGCATCTGATAGAATCTAAGAAAATCAGAAACTGTATTATTCTTAATAGATTCTATGATTTGATTCGTGAATTTCTCTGACGAAACAAATAATACATTCTTATCCGGGAAATTATCTTTTACTTGATTACCTACAGCATGAGCAAGATGTGTTTTACCTAATCCAACATCGCCAAATATAACTAATGGATTAAATGCTGTTCCTCCTGGTCTTTTTGCAACAGCGAGACCCGCAGATCTTGCCAATCTGTTGCAATCTCCTTCTATAAAAGACCTAAAGGTGTAATCCGCACGTAGACGAGAATCTATATTAAGCTTTTTGATACCGGGTATAACAAAAGGATTTTTAATGGATGACTTATCCATCACAGCGGTATCTACTTTCTTTTGTTCATTATTATTACTTGACATTGGATGTCTTCCAACACTACGCGTGTTCCTAGGTGTGGAAGATACATTCTTATTCATTAGAATTTGATATTCTAATCTACCTGTATCACCTAACTCTTTACGAATAGTCTTTTTAAGTAGAGATACATAATGCTCCTCTAGCCATTCGTAAAAGAATTTATTTGGAACCTGAATAGTTAATGCCTCCTCTTTCAACTTTATTGGCTTGATTGGCTCAAACCAAGTCTTGAAACTTCTTGCGTTGATATTTTTTCTAATGATATCTAAACAAGCGTCCCACACCGTAACATGATTTCTTGTCATTTTCTGGAAGTAAGAATGTTAAACCAAATTAACTTGGTATAGTTTTTAGTGTCAAGTAAGTCGAAAGGTATATAGTGTTATCTCCCAGAGGGATTCTCTCTGTCAATCAAATTTGCATGATTTTTAAACTGTTTCCAAACTTCAAGATTTTTTGTGGTTGGGGAAAAAAAACACAAAAAACAAGGAACCAAAAAACAAAACACCAACAAATACTAACATTTCAACAGTCCAAACTACCGCTGTTTGTAGTTATCCACAATTTAGAAAAATCTGTGGATAACTCACTAAAAACTATACAATCTTTATATTTTGTATTGTGGAAAAAAAAACGTGTTTTTCTCCAAAAAAAAATCTATTCGTTTTTGATGAATAAAAGTTTATTTTCCGTGGAACCTTTCTCATCAAACTTATAACCATCTATTAAACAGGATTTTAAATCACCAATGTTTTCAATTTTATTTTCCACTATTTGTCTAGCCATGCCGCCCCTTGCACGCTTGGCATTAAAAGATATAACTTTCAATTTCCCATTACGCCACTCTTTAAAGTCGATATCAACAACTTCAGCATTTAGTGCTTTAAAATCTAAGACCTTTGCATATTCCTTCGACGCTAAATTAACAATAAACTCATGACCTTGCTCTTTGATAATTGAATTAACAGTTTGCGTTAGTTTCTCTTTCCAATACCCATACAGATTTTTGGAGTTACCGATATTTATTTTTGTGCCCATTTCTAACCTGTAAGGTAATATCAAATCAAAAGGTCTTAAAAGGCCATATAAGCCAGAAAGAATCAGTAATTTCTTTTGAGCGTAATTAAGATCATGTTTTGATAAACTATAAGCATCTAATCCTTTGTAAACATCTCCATCAAATGCAAAAATTGCCGCTCTCCTTTCCAAAGCTTCATCTTCCAAATCGAAGGATCTATTTCGCTCTAAGTTTAAGCTTGCCAAAGCCTCGCTGATATGCATAAGCTCCATGAGGTCAGAACTACTTTTTTTTCTTAATTGCTTATTAATATACAATGCCTCCTTTTTAAACAAAAGGTCTGTTCCTATATGCATAGGAGTAGATGATTCAAAATCTAGGCTTTTAGCCGGAGAAAGTAAGGACAACATAATGGTTATTTTTAAGGATGCGCAAGTTAATAAATAAAAGGACAATTTAACACCTATGTTTGATACATAAAACTTTATAATATTTTATAAACAATAAATATTTTAAAGTTTATTTATCCTACACAACAACTTACAAACCAAGTAGTTACGAAATATGATTTTTTTTATTCATTAGTTAAAGAAAAAAAAATTTGTGTTTAACATTCTTCTTACTTATCTTGCAATTACTTAAAAAGTAGTTTTTGTGTTTATTTGTTTGGGTTAGAAACCCTTGTTTAAAACAAGGGTTTTCTTTTTGCCCAATAAAAAAAGCCAATCAGTAATGATTGGCTTTTTTTATGCATGTATTACATGACTTAGAAACCAGAACCACTTGAAGGAATTGCCTCCTCAGAAGGCTTAGGCTTAACCTCTCCTTTGATTGTTAATTTCCTAGTAGGATTCTTTTCGTTTGTAGTAAGTGTAATAGACTTAGTAAACTTATTCAAACGATTAGTAGCATATCTTACTTTGATTTGACCAGTCTCTCCAGGTGCTATCGCTTCTTTCGGCCATGTAGGAACTGTACAACCACAAGAACCTTTTGCATTAGTTATAATTAATGGAGCATCACCTGTATTTGTAAATTCAAAATATCTGTAAGGATCTGAATCTTGTTCAATAACACCATAATCAACAACCACTGATTCAAATTCCATAACTGGATACTGCTTTTGCTCTTCTACTGAAGTGTCCGAAGCTGGAGCCTCTGTCTGAGCATTCATGTAGTTCAATGAAAACAACATCAAAGCTATAAATGGAAATAGTTTTTTCATCTTATTAAAAGTTATTTATTGCAAATGAAATTTAAAACACTAAAATATCAAAATCATTACATATCTAATAACTTAATCTTTGCAAAAGTTTAACAAAAAACAAAGATTTTGTAGTCTTGTAAAACATTGTACGAATAACTAGAATTAGGGAATTACAGAATTTTTTCTTAATTTTAAGGTGTAAAGCAAATGGCTTTGATATAAAATTCTGAATTACACACAGGAAACAAAATTTTCTACCGAAATACACTAAAATTCCATTTACATGTTTGAAATTCAAACCACCAGTTCACCAAGCACAGAGAAGCAATTGATTGGCAAAGAGGAGGTGATCAATGATTTTAAGCTGTGTTGTGTCAGCAGAGAAGCTTCCCTTTTAGCCAGGAAAGAGGTACTTACTGGAAAAGCTAAATTTGGCATAATTGGAGATGGGAAAGAGCTCCCTCAGGTCATTTTGGCAAAGTTTTTCAAAAAGGGAGATTGGAGGTCAGGATATTATCGCGACCAAACACTCATGTTTGCGTTAGGGATTAGCTCTATTGAGGACTTTTTTGCACAACTTTATGCAGATCACGAGAACGACCCTTTCTCTGGTGGCCGTCAAATGAATTGTCACTTCGCTACGCCTTCAATTGATAAGGATGGAAATTGGACGAACCACAAAGACATATATAATACTTCTTCAGACATTTCATGTACAGCAGGTCAAATGGCTCGTGGTCTTGGGCTTGCAATGGCATCTAGTATGTACAGAAATACTGAAAGCCTACAAGAAGAAAATAACTTCTCAGACAAGGGAAATGAAATTTGTTTTACTACTATCGGAGATGCTTCTACTTCTGAAGGAGTATTTTTTGAGACAGTCAATGCAGCAATCGTATCAAATGTTCCACTAGCGATGTCTGTATGGGATGATGGATACGGAATCTCAGTCCCAATAGACTTTCAAACCACTAAAAAGAGTATATCTAAAGCCTTACAAGGATTTGAACTTGATGAGTCCGGAGATGGTATGCATATTTTCACTGCAAAGGCTTGGGATTATGAAGGCCTAATAGAGATGTATGGAAAGGGCGTAGAACTAATAAGGAATGAGCATAGACCTGGTCTATTCCATGTTACAGAAGTTACTCAGCCTCAAGGTCATTCTACTTCTGGTTCACATGAGCGTTATAAAACAAAAGAAAGACTTCAATGGGAAAAGGATTTTGATTGTATTGTACAATTCAAAGCCTACATCTTAGCGAAAGGATATGCAACGGAAGATGAGCTCGATGATATACAAAAACAAGCTAAAGACTACGTAAAGACTTGTAAGCAAAAAGCATGGGATGCATTTCAAATTCCAGTAAAGGAAGATATCAAGACAATTGATACAATATTGACTCCTCTAGCTCAAGGTAATGAAGAAATCCAAACACTTGCTAAAGAGATTAAAACCTTAATCAATCCAACTTTAGCAGAAATTCTTCATCTGGCAAAAAGGATTAAGTATATTTTAATGGCTGAAGGTTCTGAAGTACCAGAGGCATTAAATAGCTGGATAGCTTCAAAAAATACAATTGGTAAGCAACGCTATCATAGCCACTTATACTCAAATAGTCCTTCTGCTGCAATAAATATACCTGTTGTAGCACCAAAATTCACGGAGGATTCTAAAACAATGAATGGTTATCAGATCCTGAATAAGTTCTTTGATCAGGCATTTGAAAAATATGATAATATTGTAGCCTTTGGAGAAGATGTGGGTCAAATCGGTGATGTCAATCAGGGTTTTGCTAGTCTGCAAGCTAAATACGGAAAAGACAGAATCTTCGATACGGGCATCAGAGAATGGACGATCATGGGTCAGGCAATTGGTCTAGCTATGCGAGGTATACGACCTATAGCAGAGATCCAATACTTGGATTATTTACTCTATGGTCTTGAACCATTGTCTGATGATCTGGCAACTCTTCGTTATAGATCAAACAACCTGCAACAGGCACCAGCAATCATAAGAACAAGAGGACATAGACTTGAGGGAATTTGGCATGCAGGATCACCTCTTGGAATGATCATTAATTCTTGCCGAGGCATATACGTTTGTGTTCCAAGAAACATGACTCAGGCAGCAGGTATGTACAATACCTTACTTCAAAGTGATGATCCAGCTATCGTAATTGAATGTTTAAATGGATATCGCCTTAAAGAAACAATGCCTGATAATTTAGCAGAGTTCACTGTTCCTTTAGGTACACCTGAAGTCCTGCAAGAAGGTACAGATGTCACTTTAGTTACTTATGGCTCTTGCGTAAGAGTTGCCCAAGAGGCAATAGAGATACTGGAAAGGCACCATATTTCTGTTGAATTAATAGACGTACAGACCTTACTCCCATTCGATTTAGAAGGACGTATTGTGGAGTCACTTAAGAAGACAAATAGAATCGTATTCCTCGATGAGGATGTACCTGGTGGTGCTACTGCATTCATGATGCAAGAAGTACTTGAAAAACAAGGTGGTTACGAATATCTAGATGCCCAACCGAGTACAATTGCAGCACAATCCAACAGACCACCTTATGGTTCTGATGGAGATTACTTCTGCAAACCGAATTCTGCAGATATTTTCGAAAAAATATATGACTTAATGTTCGAATCTGATCCATCAAGATTTAATGGAAAACTTTAACAATTAGTCTAAAAAATAAAAAGCCCTAACAATTGGTTGTTAGGGCTTTTTTTTGTCTATTCAGTTAGATATTAATAAACAATTAACCTTTTGTATATATTTAATTCATATTTTAACTATTTACCTGCCTAAAATATAATTCTTCATTCTGAGTTTTTTTCAAAATATTGTATAGCTTAGTTAACTATATTTTTAATTAATAATGTCAACATGAAGAACTTTATTCAAAAGTTGACCCTCTCACTAGTACTATTTCTTGGAACAACAGCAGCTGCCATTGCGCAGGGTTCTGTAACTGGAAATGTCTCAGATAATGAGGGTAATGCGCTTATAGGCGCATCAGTATTAGAAAAAGGTACCACGAATGGTACTGTAACTGATCTCGATGGTAACTTCACTATCACAATGAATTCATTCCCCGCTACACTTGAAATTTCATATACGGGGTATGAAACACAATCACTGGAGGTAACTTCAGGAGGAAACGTATCTATTACATTAGAAAATTCAGCTACCCAATTAGATGTAGTTGTCGTAACAGGTTTGGCATCAAATATCAAACGTTCAAACCTAGCGAACAATGTTGCGTCTATCAGCTCAAAAGAACTAACAGGAATAGCTGTAAGTAACACTACGGAAACAGCGCTTTATGGAAAGGCTTCTGGTACAAACATTGTTGCCAGCTCAGGTGCACCAGGTGGTGGTATCTCTATGAAATTAAGAGGTACAACATCAATTAATGGTTCTTCTCAGCCTTTATTCATTATTGATGGTATTTTCATTGATAACTCTTCTATCCCAGCAGGATTGAATATTGTATCAAGAGCAGCATCAGGTGGTTCTTCTTCAAACCAGGATAACCCATCTAACCGTTTGGCGGATATCGACCCTAATGATATTGAGACTATTGAAATCCTTAAAGGTGCTTCTGCAGCAGCTATCTATGGTAACCGTGCAGCAGGTGGTGTTGTAATCATCACCACTAAAAAAGGTAAAGCTGGTAAAACGAATATCAACTTCGGTCAATCAATTGGTTGGACTGAAATGTTGAACCCACTTGGTGTTCGTCAGTTTACTAGCGAAACTGTTGCGAACTCTAGTCGTTTTGGAAACCCTACAGATATAGCAGCATTCGAAGCAGCTCAAGCTGCTGGTCAGATTTTCAATTACGAAGAAGAGCTTTATGGAAATAAAGGTCTATTGAGCAATACGCGCTTGTCTATGTCAGGTGGTAATGAAAAAACTCAATTCTTCTTTGGATCAACGTTCAAGAATGAGGAAGGTATCGTTGAGAACACTGGATACGACAAGGCTTCCCTTCGTCTAAATGTAGGTCATAAGATCAACAGCTGGTTGGATGTGGACCTTACATCAAACTACGTAAGATCATCAGCTGATCGTGGATTCTTCAACAATGATAACTCTGGTACTACTATGGGTATTTCATTTACGTCGACTCCCTCTTGGGCAAATCTTCTTCCGGATGAGAATGGTAACTATCCTGCAAACCCTTACGGAACTTCAAACTTCCTGGAAACTGCAGCTAAAGTAACCAATAACGAAACTGTAAACCGTTTCATGGGAGGTGCTAAGCTTACTGCTAAGCTTTTCACAAATGATAACTCAAGCTTAAAGGCAATCGTAAACACAGGTTTTGATACATACAACCTTTACACGCTTGCAAGTTTCCCGAATACAGTTCAGTTCCAAAGAGATGGTAATGGTCTTAATGGTGTTGCTGTTCACGGTAATTCAAATGTTACAAGAAGAAACGCATCAGCATTCTTACTATATACAAATAGTATGAGCAATGGTCTTCTTTCAAGAACACAGGTTGGTGTAACATATGATGATTACGATAGAAACTCTATCATTAGTGAGTCATTCGATTTCGTAAATACACTTACCAACCTTGATCAAGGTGTAAACATAGGTGGTACTCAATTCAGACAAATATCTGTCAACAAAGGATTCTTTGTGCAGGAAGAATTGAACTATAACGATCAAATTATTGCTACTGTTGGTTTAAGAGGTGATAAATCATCATTGAATGGTGACCCGAACAAAATGTTCTACTATCCAAAAGCTTCATTGGCAGTAAACATTCACGAAATGGTTGGTTTACCATCTGTGCTAAGTAACTTGAAAGTTCGTACAGCATATGGACAGTCTTCAAAGACTCCTGAGTTCCTTGATAAGTACTCACTTTATAATCAATCAGCTATTGGTGGTTTACCTGCTTATACGCCTAGTTCATTGTATGGTAATCCGGTAATTACTCCGGAGCGTCAGACTGAGATTGAATTTGGTGCTGACTTTGGATTCCTTAACAACCGTCTACTTTTAGATGCAACATACTACATCAAAACGGTTGATGACCTAATCTTAAGAGCTCAGGTTCCTTCTTCTTCTGGTTACAGTGTTCAGGTTACGAATGGTGCATCTCTAGAAAACAAAGGTATAGAGTTAGGTCTATCTGCTAGCATTATTGAAAGTGATAACCTTAATTGGAATGCAAGACTTTCATGGTGGACAAACAGTGCTTTGGTTACAGAGCTCAGCATACCTTCATACACTACTGGTGGATTTGCAGATTTCTTGGGTAACTACAGAATCAAAGAAGGTCACTCTCCTACTGAAATCATCGGTGTAATTGATAATCCAGACTTACGAGATGAAGACGACCTTTATGTTTACGGTGATGCAGAACCAGACTGGCAAATGTCATGGTTCAACGGACTAAGCTTCGGAGACCTTGAGATCAACTGGTTACTTCACTGGAAGCAAGGTGGTGAAAACATCAACCTTTCAGCACTACTTTTCGATCTTAACGAAACAACGCATGATTATGATGATACAGATCTTGATCCTAGTGGCCAGCTGAATAACGGTGATTACCGTCTGAGCCTTCTAGGTACAAGTACAGCTCCTTACATTCAGGATGCTGGATACATCAGATTAAGAGAAATTGGTGCTTACTACAAGCTACCAGTTACTTTAGGAGACAGTGGAACATTGACGCTAGGTGTTTCAGGTACAAACCTGATCAATATCTTCGAGTATGACTCGTATGACCCAGAAGTTTCAAACTTCGGTTCTGGTGGTCTTTCAACAGGTGTAGAGGTAACTCCATTCCCTTCATCTAAGCGCGTGAACTTCCACATTAAAGCTAACTTCTAAGAAAAATGACGAAAATGAAAAAGTTAAATATATTATTCATGTTTGCGATCGGATTGTTTCTGGTTTCTTGTGAAATCGAGCCGATCTCAAATCCAAACGACCCTGCTCAGGGTGATGTGACACAGGATGCGTCGATTTCTGAGCTAAATGCCCTTACCTCAGGTATTGAGGATCTTTTAAGATCAGAGGTAGGATTTTACTATGATGTAGTATCAATTATAGGTAGAGATTACTGGTTCTTTACAGGATCAGATCCGCGTTATACTGGTGAGGTTTTAGGAAAAGGATCATCTCAACTTGATAATGCGGGTTTCTACGGTAATAGACCTTACGCTGCTCGTTACAGAACTGTAAAAGCAGTTAACCTATTAACAGAAGCACTTGCAAACACAACTGCACCACTAACGGATGCTGAAAAATCAGGATACCTTGGTTTTGCAAAAACTATGCAGGCTTATGAATTGCACCTGGCATTAAATCTTCAATATCAGAACGGTATTCGTGTGGATGTTTCAGATCCAAATGCACTTGGTGACTTTGTTTCTTATGATGAGGCACTTTCATTTATTGCTAACCTTTTAAACGAGGCAAATACAGATCTTGGAGCAGCTGGCGATGCATTTAGATTTACATTGACTTCTGCATTCGAAGGATTTAACACTCCAGCATCTTTTGCAACATTCAACAGAGGTATCGCTGCAAGAATTGCTCTATACCAAGGTGATATGTCAGCAGCTAGTGGCTACCTTGCTAGTTCTTTCATGGACATGTCTAATCCGTTGAGCGGAGGTCCAGCTAGATTCTATGCAAATGCTGCAGGTGATCAAGCTAATCCATTATTTAGAGTACCAGGTAATTCAGATGGTATCATTGCACACCCATCATGGGTTGCTGCGGTAGACCCTGCAGATGCTCGTGCGGCTAAGATCGCTTCAAGAGAAGAAATCAGTCTGGATGATCTTACTGGTGACCATGATGTAGTGGTATTCGGAAGTCTTGATGATAATGTTCCTTTCATGACGAATGAAGAGCTTATCCTTATTTCTGCTGAAGCAAATGTAGGTTCAGATAATTCTGCAGCTGTAGCTGCTATTGATGCGATTAGAACTGCCAACGGCCTTGCTGCTTATGGTGGAGGAACATCTGATTCGGAATTGATGGATGAAATCGCTGCTCAACGTCAGCTTTCCCTATTTGGCTTAGGTCACAGATGGGTTGATATGAGAAGATGGAACAGACTTGACGAAGTTCCATTGGACAGAGTTGATGATGATGTATGGGTTCAATTCCCACGTCCAGTTTCTGAAAATTAAGATTATTCAATCTTTTATAAAAAAGGAGGTCGTGCAAACGATCTCCTTTTTTTATTTTGTAGAAACAAGCATTTTGGCTTGAAGCCTCATTATTCTGTCTAAAAAACCCAGACCTAGTTTCTGCCAAAAATCAAAATTTAATACCTTTGGCAACTACAAAAGATAGTTATATGATAGAAAGCCACTTGGGTAGAATAGCCGGAGAGTTAAATCTACCAAATCGCCAAGTATTAAACACATTCAACCTTTTAGAAGAAGGTGCAACAATTCCATTCATTGCCCGATACCGTAAAGAAGCAACAGGTTCATTGGACGAAGTTCAAATTGAATCCATCCAAAAAGCAATTACCAAGTATAAAGACCTTGATAAACGAAAAGAAAGTATTCTTAAATCTATTGAAGAACAAGGTAAACTAACAGAGGACCTTAAAAAAAGCATAGACAATTGCTTTGACCCCTTGATGCTTGAGGATATTTATCTTCCTTACAAACGTAAACGCAAAACAAAGGGCTCTGTTGCCAAAGAAAAAGGTCTTGAACCTTTAGCCCAAGTACTTTTTCTTCAAAAACATGATGATGTTGAAAGGCTGGCAGAAGAGTATATCACCGAAGATGTAAAAGATATAGAAGAAGCGCTTGAAGGAGCTAGACATATCATGTCAGAGTGGATCAATGAAGATCAGGAAGTCAGAAATAAAGTTCGTTTTGCTTTTGAAAAATATGCAACTGTTAAATCAAAGGTTGCTCGCGGAAAAGATGAAGAAGGCGCCAAATACCGAGATTACTTTGATTTTGAGGAGCGATTAAACAAAATACCTTCACACAGACTTCTAGCAATTCGTAGAGGTGAAGAAGAAGGATTCTTGAGAGTAATCATCGCTCCTGATGAAGAACAAACGATAAATAAACTGGAGCGATTTGTTTGCCGAGAAGATACTCAGGCAGCTGACGAGGTATTTGAAGCATTAGAAGATGCCTATAAGCGATTATTAAGCCCAAGTATCGAAACTGAATTCAGAAATCTATCCAAGGACAAGGCAGACGAAGAAGCCATAGAGGTATTTACAGAAAACCTTAGACAGCTTTTACTTTCCGCACCATTGGGACAAAAAAGTGTACTGGGTTTAGACCCCGGCTACAGAACGGGTTGTAAGTTAGTTGTACTTTCCAGTAATGGAGATTTAGTAGAAAACACAACTATATACCCCCACCCTCCTCAAAATCAGAGCAGAGAGTCTTTAAGCACTATCGATCATTTGGTTAACAAACATAAAGTAGCTGCCATAGCAGTCGGAAATGGAACAGCATCCAGAGAAACTATGGATATGCTTAAATCCAGCCACATGGCAGGACAGGTTGAGATATTCCTTGTAAATGAAAGCGGTGCATCTATCTACTCTGCTTCGGCTATAGCAAGAGAAGAATTCCCAGATCAGGATGTAACAGTAAGAGGTGCCGTTTCTATTGGAAGACGACTAATGGATCCACTTGCAGAATTGGTAAAGATCGACCCTAAATCAATTGGTGTTGGTCAATATCAGCATGATGTCAATCAATCAAAGCTAAAATCAAGTCTGGAAAGAGTTGTAGAAAGCTGTGTAAACCAAGTAGGAATCAACATAAATACCGCATCCAAGCATCTTTTAACCTATGTTTCAGGTTTGGGTCCTACCCTAGCCCAAAACATAGTTGATTACCGCTCGGAGAACGGAGATTTCATCTCTAGAGCCGCATTAAAGAAAGTACCTCGTATGGGAGCAAAGGCATTTGAACAATGTGCAGGTTTCCTTCGTGTGATAGCAGGAAAAAATCCATTAGACAACACAGGTGTTCACCCGGAGAGATATGATCTCGTGAAGCAAATAGCAGAAGATAATGGGTGTAAAGTAAAAGATCTAATCACTGATGCAGATAAGCGCAAACATATTGACTTGTCAAATTATGTTACTGAAGAGGTTGGAATGCCAACACTAAAAGATATCTTAAAGGAACTTGAAAAGCCTGGATTGGACCCAAGGGGTAAAGCACAACCTTTTGAGTTTGCCAAAGGAATCAATAAAATCAGCGATCTAAATATAGGAATGATCCTTCCTGGTATAGTAACAAATATCACCAACTTCGGAGCTTTTGTAGATGTAGGTGTTAAACAGGATGGCTTAGTACATATCTCCGAAATGGCTGACAAGTTTATTGAAAACCCAAATGAAGTTGTCAAGCTTCAACAAAAGGTTCAGGTAAAAGTCACTGAAGTAGATATTAAGAGAAATCGTATTCAACTAAGTATAAAACAAGCAAATTAATGAGTAACCGAATCGATATGCTATTGAAAATGCATGAAGAAAGTCCGGAGGACACCTTTGTGTTATTTGCACTTGCTAAAGAGCATCAGTCCATGGATAAGACAGAAATTGCGCTTGAATATTACAACAAGCTGCTTACAGCAGATAAAGACTACGTTGGTGCTTATTATCATCTGGGCAAATTGTATGAAACGCTTCAACAAATTGAAGATGCCATAAAAACATACAAAATGGGCATTCAAATTGCCAATGCAGCAGGTGATCATCACGCTAAATCTGAATTGGCAGGTGCTCTTATGAATATTGATGAGGATTTTGAATAATCAAGCCTGGTGAAAACAGTAAAATTTTGCTGAATATCAGGGCTTTTTATAATTTCAGACTAACAGATAAATCTAGAATAATGAAAATACTTAACAGCTTAGTACTATTACTTTTTGCAAGTCTGTGTATCGGACAGAGCAATGGTGGTATGTGGCTCCCAAATCTTCTTGAACAATTAAATGAGGAAGAAATGCATGCGATGGGCATGGAGCTTACGGCCAGTGATATTTATGATATCAATTCCGGTAGCCTTAAAGATGCAGTAGTTCACTTTGGTGGATTTTGTACTGGAGAGGTTATCTCCAGTCAAGGACTTGTTTTGACCAATCACCACTGCGGTTACGGTCAGATCCAATCACACTCCAGTGTAGAGAACAACTATCTGGAAGATGGATTCTGGGCGATGGATAAAAGTGAAGAACTTCCAAACCCAGGACTATTTGTAAAGTTCATCAATAAGATTGTTGATGTTACAGATGCAGCGCTTGCTGAGGTATCTGATGACATGGAATTAGCACAAAGAAATGCAATCATTGAGGAAAATATTGAAGCAATAGTAAATACTGCTGAACTTGCTGAATTCGAAGAGATAGAAGTCAAGCCTTTCTATAAAGGCAACCAATTTTATGCGTTCTATACCATTTCTTACCCCGATGTACGATTAGTAGGAGCCCCTCCTTCTTCTATTGGTAAGTTTGGTGCAGATACAGATAACTGGGTTTGGCCAAGACACACTGGAGACTTTTCAATCTTTAGAATATATGCAGACAAGGATAATAACCCTGCTGAGTATAGCGAAGACAATGTACCATTTACACCAAAACATCACCTTCCAATTAATATCTCAGGGGCGAAGGAAGGTGATTTCACAATGGTATTTGGATTCCCTGGGCGTACAAACGAATACTTACCTGCATCTGCTGTAAAGCAAACTGCTGCTATAGTAGATCCAGCAAAAGTAGCTATGAGAGACGTATCTCTTAAAGTAATGGATAAATATATGCGTGCAAATGAAGCTATTAAAATCAAATACGCTTCGAAATTTGCCAGTATTGCTAACTATTGGAAAAAGTGGATTGGTGAGATGCAGGGATTAGAAAGATCCAATGCAGTGGGTAAAAAGCAGGTATACGAGCAGGAATTCATGGCACGTGTAAATGCAAACCCTGAATTGAAAGCTAAATATGGCGATCTTCTTAATGAGCTAAATGGACTTTACCAAAATCTACAACCTTATGCTGAAGTAAACGCATACCACTCGGAGCTAACAGGAAGAAACACCCTGATGCTAAATGTTGCTTACTACATGAACAGATTGGAAAATCTGTATAATACTGAAGGAGAAGAAGCATACAATGGTTTCAAAGGGCGACTACTGAACTATCTGGAAGGTCAGTACAAAAACTATGACTCTACGGTAGAAGCTGAGGTATTTGCCAAATTGATCCAATTATACTTTGAAAAAGTACCTGGTAATTATCTGGACCAAAACCTTATGGAAATAGTAGGTAGAACAGATAGCAAAGCTATGGCTTTTGCAAAAGAGCTATACAAAGTTTCTGGCATTACAAACTTTGAAAGTCTTAAAACGATCCTTGACCTTCCTGCCAATGAGGCTATCGAAGCATTAGGGAAAGACGAAATGGTTCTATTCTACAAAAAGCTAAATGCTCCATTTGAAGAAAAAGTAAAGCCAAACTACGACAAGTACAATAATGCAGCTAGTGATCTTCAAAGAATCTACATGGCTGCTCAGCTTGAAGTGTTCTCAGAAAAACGATTCTTCCCAGATGCAAATAGTACTATGCGTGTCACTTATGGTAAGGTTGATGGTTACTATCCAAAAGATGCTGTTTACTATGGCACACATACTTACCTTGAAGGTGTTATGGAAAAATATGTGCCTGGAGACTATGAGTTTGATGTTCCAAAACAGTTAATCAAACTGTATAACCAAAAGGATTATGGAGAGTATGCGGATAGCAACGGTAAAGTACCCGTTAACTTCATTGCATCCAATCATACCACAGGCGGTAATTCAGGTAGCCCTGCAATTGATGCAAAAGGAAACCTGATCGGTCTTAATTTTGACCGTGCTTGGGAAGGGACTATGAGTGATATCAATTATGATCCTGCAATTTGCAGAAACATCATGGTAGATGCTCGCTACATCTTGTTCATTGTCGATAAATTTGCAGGTGCTGAGCACTTGATAAAAGAAATGACAATCGTTAAATAATAAAAAAAGCCAGTGTGAAATCACACTGGCTTTTTTTAATTCTATTGATTTACCTTGATCAACTTAACTACTTCGTTCCAGGAATCGGTATTCAAAGAACAATAATATAATCCTGCCGGTAAATCAGACAACTCAAGTTCCACAACATGATTTCCTGATTCTAAGGATAATGCCCTTCTTTCAATCAGCTTCCCATCTAAGCTATATAGGTTAATAGCTAAATCTCTGGCTTGCGCTAAATCCAGATATAGATTGGTCACATCAAAGAATGGATTAGGACTACAATAAACGGCATCAGAACTGCTTGATGCATTTGATGTACTTACCATTAAATTATCCAGGTCTACATAAACCAAGGTGTCTGTAGCATTTCCACTTTCATCCAATGCACGGAATGTTACTGGATGCAAGCCATCTTCATCCTCCGGACAGAAATAAACAAAGGAATCATAAGTATTTGAATCTTCACAATCTCCAGATTCCCTCCTGATGAGTGTCTCGGTAACAGCACAATTATCCTCAACCAATGCATTCAACAAACTTACATTAAAAATCTCTGGTTCTGAACCATCAATCTCAAATGGGGTAACTTCAGGAATAGATTCTACTATCGGACTCTGTTCATCCAATACTGTGATATTAGAAATACAAGCTGAAGTTATACCTGAATTGATATCTGTTACGGTCAATTCATTTGATACAGCAACACCAAGCATATCACAATTAGCTTCCGTAATATTTATAGCTAATGAGATACCATCCAGATTTCCACAGGCATCTGTAGATCCGTTATTCATATTCTCCGAATTAATCTGCGCAATACCGTTTTCATCTAGGTAAACTATTAGATCTACGCAGCTCGCGATTGGAGACATATTATTGGATAGATTCAAGTTTACTTCACAGGAATTCGTGTTTCCATATGCATCAACCACTGTAAGATCTATTGCCGTTTGCCCTATATTTGAACAATTCAATACGATCGAATCAAATTCTACATACTGTATAGGACCACAGACATCATAAGAACCAGCATCAAATAATTCTGGATAAAGGACTACCTCAACCCCATCTGTAAGTACAGTATCTAAGTCTGAACAAAGCATTACAGGAGCACTTACATCTGTAACAGTCACTAAAGACGAACACTCTGAACTTGTACCCCCCGAATCACCTATAGTTAGCGTTACTGGCGTTGCTAAACCAAGGTTCGAACAATCTAAATTTTGAGGTTCAATCGAATATTCAAAACCATTACAGGAAACTGCATCACCTGCATAAATATCATTAAGAAGTATTTCCACATTCCCTGAGACGTCTAAAACCATGTCCAAAGTCGAATAACAAGTTGCCAGTGGATTTGAATCATCCAATACTTCGATATTCACCGTACAGGTAGCTACATTATTACTTGAATCAAAAACAGATAAAGTTACTTGCTGACTTCCTAGATCTTCACAATCGAACTCGGACTGACTTAATTCATAACTTACGTCTGAGCAATTATCATTGGTTGAAACGACCAAGGCAGTTGGTTCCAAAACACCAATATTACCAGCTCCTATATAGACTTCTGCATTTTGACAAACTACAGTAGGTGCTGTTGAATCTATAACTTCAATCTCAGAATCACAATCCGTTTCATTACCTGATTCATCCGTCACAGTGAGAGTAACTATTGTCAAAATATCTAAGCCTGAACAATCTACAGATTCATTGGAAAGTTGAAGATCAACAGAACCACAAAGGTCAAAGGATAAAGATCCAATCTCATTTATATCGATATCTGCAACTCCATTCTCATCTAATAAAACTGAAATATCATTACAAATAGCCACCGGAGGAGTTACATCTAAAACTTCTATAGTAGACGTACACTCAGCAGAATTACCAGAAGCATCCGTGACCGTACTTATTACCAGATTCGTTCCGATTGATGAACAATCAAATATATTATTTCCAATTATTGGGAATGTTTTACTGCAGTTATCAGAAGTACCTGGTACAATTTCCTCAGGATTTACAATCAAGGTTCCATCTGCCCCCAGCTCAACTACTAGGTCATTACATGAAATTGTAGGAGCAAATAGGTCCACAACCTCTACTGTTGCATTACAAGATACTAGGCCTCCCGATCCTGCTACAAACAACTGTACAAGGTTAGAACCAATATCCTCACAAGTAAAATTGGCTTGAGACAATGTCAAGTCCAATTCATCCTCACAAAGCGCATAGGAACCTGCATCAACAGCTGAAGGTAAAACATTAACCACTCCTGCCCCATTCAATTCAGCTACTACAACTGGATTACAAACTGCAACTGGACTAGCATCATAACTCACATTCACATTTGCAGTACACTCAGAAGAATTACCAGAAGCATCTGTTGCTGTAATCAACACAGAATTATCTCCAGCATCAGCACAGCCAAAGGCGTGTAGATCAACTGTTGTAGCAGAAGGATTACTATCACAATTATCCGATAGAGACTGAATTAATGCATCCAAAAGGATACTCACAGGCTCTTCATCAAGAAGCACTATATCCAAATCCTGACAGCTAATAATTGGATTAGACTGATCCTGAACGATGATATCTCCTAAGCAAGTACCAGTATTTCCAGAAGCATCGCTCGCAGATAGAGTTACAGCATTAGTCCCTAAATCAGCACAAGTAAATGCATTCACATCTAATGTGTAATTCAATGTTGTGGAACAGTTATCAGATGCTGTATCTAAAACATCCTCCGGAAGGATATCTACCTGCCCATTTTGATCTAAAATAACTGCCAAACTTGTATTACAATTAATAACAGGAGCCTGATTATCCAAAACCTGAACATTTGCATTACAAGATGATTGATTACCTGCATCAGAGGTCCCCGTTAATATAACTGCGTTGACACCAATCAAAGAACAATCAAAATCAGTAAGGCTTAATTCAAGGGATAGGTCACCACAGCTAACAGCAGAACCACCATTTACATCCTCGGGAATTATTGTTGCTGAACCAGTAGCATCTAAACTTATCGTAATATCCGAACAAAGCATAGCAGGAACTGATCCATCTAAAACAGTAACTAATGAGGTACAGGATTGCTGATTTCCAGATACATCTTCAACTGTAAGGTTTACAGATTGATCGCCTATATCATCACAATCAAAAACAGCATTGCTCAAGGTATACGTAAGTCCAGAACAATTATCAATTGAACCATTATCTAACTCTAATGGACTCATTACATAGGTTCCGTCCGGATTCAAGGTTACATCAACATTAGGCAAACAAAGAGCTGTTGGTTCTAAATCATCTACTACTGTTACAACAGAGCTACATGCACCTGAATTTCCAGAAGCATCTACTCCAGTAAGTATGATGGTATTCGATCCTATATCTGAACAATCCAAATTACTATTGCCTATTGCGAGTGTAAATTCACAATTATCAAAAGAACCATTATCCAAATCTGAAGTCTCTAGGCTAAGCTGCCCATTTGAATCTAAAGACATAGTTACATTGCTACATAATAATACTGGAGGTATTTGATCTGCCACATTTATAACTGCAGCACAATCATCTGAATCGCCTAATCCATTGTCTACCGTCAATATCACATCATTTGGACCAGTCATTAGGCAATCAAACGAAGATATATCCAAAGAAAAATTAAGATTACCACAATCAAAGGTGGAACCTCCGTCTACCT
>OMKD01000345.1 GCA_900299495.1 Sphingobacteriales bacterium | reverse complement strand
TATTCCATAAATAAGTATATCCCGCAGTACCTCCTAAAGCATCTGCGGTTAAAGTTGTTGATCCTCCGGGGCATATTTCTGCATTGTTTACAGAAACGTTCATTGCGGTCTTATCTTTTATACTGAATGTAAGTGCATTGTTTAAACAAGAACAGGATTGATCGAGATTTAATATAATCGTTTCATCCCCTTCATCTACTCCATCATTTAAAAGCTGAACCGGTAAACTAACACAATCAGATCCAGCGGGAATAGTTACCGTCATTGGGAAAGCATCAAAATCTTCACCTGGTGTAGCCGTGCTGTTCGCATCCAGAGAATAACTTACCACAAGAGGTTCTGCATTACTAGCTCCTGCAGTTCTGCAAAATTCATATATAGCAAGATCACAATCTTCAAATCCAGATGATTCTCCTGTATTTGAGTTTACGACTGTTGCTGCAATTTGCTCACCACTGATAAAACTATTTGATTCCAAAAAAACTGCTGAATCGAATTTTCGATCATACACATCCGCTACAGCAAGTTTTATGTGATATGATTGACAAGGCTGAACAACCGCACAAGCCTCAAGAATCACTGTATGTGCATCATATTGCAACTCCGAAATACCCGGTTCAGACCCCAAAGGATTACCAACACATTTTGATCCTGTGTTCGTAGCATCTGTGGTATTTGAAATATAATACTGAGGATTATTAATGTGATTCACATTATTTATGGTCACATTTTGTCCAGTTGGAAGTTTGGCAATATTGATTGAATTATTCGAATAAGGTCCTGATATTCCAGGTCCACTAAGGAAAAACCCAAATACATCATTATAACTACTATTGGAATAATCACAATATTCCTCAGATGCAAAAACGTATCTAAATTTGACAGTATCTGTAGTAGGTACAAAATCAAATTCTAATACTGAAGCATCGTAAACTGGCGCATTATTTGCTAATGCTTTTAAATCATTATCACCAGATGCATAGGTCTGAGTTGTAATATTTGTTACTGTATTTGGTCCAGGTGCATTGCTAATATATCCAGAGCCTAGAATAACCCCATCCGTAAATCCTACATTGGTTAAACCATTGGCAAAAGTTCCTTTGGTTAGGTTGTTTCCGGTAAATTCGACTTGAGAAACATCATAACAATCACCTCCAATAAAAACATCCTCTACCAGAAAATTTGCTGTAGGTGAACTATCTACCGTTAATACAGACATCATTTTTGAAGATAACGTTGGAGCTTTTTGCTTGATGACACTCAATACAATTTTTGCCTTAGCTTTTCCTTTATTTTGAAAAAATATTTCGGCAGACTTAGAGCTGTTCAATTCAAAAACACCAAGTTTGGATTTTAAAATAGTATTGTCATCACTTACGACATAAGCATCTACAGATCCATGAATAACATTGAAATCTGCAGTGTAGGATTCGTTACGATTTAGATCGTTTAAATCTATCTTAAGTTCTTTAATAAATTCATATTCAAATCTAATTACATCTTCAGCTATAGATAAAGCGACCTGTTTCTGGGGAACGGGTGTCTGTTTCTGAAATGCATGCAAGGACATTGGGCCACAAATAAACATTGCCCACAAGATTAGTTTTGAACATAAAAGGTAATAGGTATTATCCCTCATAGCACTGGGTTTAATTTTTCAATGAGGGCTTGTAGCTATAAAGGCTTTAAGGTAAGGGTGGATCTATTTCGATCCATCAACACGAAAACTCTTATAAAATATGACCTTCCAAGGTATTGAAACCTCTGATTTTAGCAAAATCCCTCTTTTTTATACCTATTTGTCTTTCCCATTTCATTATCTTCTGAAAAAAATAATAAAAGCATGATAAAACAGTTAGTTTTCATCTCCTTGTGCATCTTTTTCGCATTTCAAATCACCGAGGCACAAAGTGTTGATATTGAGAAACTTGAAGGAATAAACATTCGCAATGTAGGTCCTGCAGGTATGAGTGGTAGAGTTACTTGTATAGATGTAGTACTTGATGAACCTGATCATATTTATATAGGAACTGCATCTGGTGGAGTTTGGGAATCTACAAATGGAGGTATAAACTGGTCGCCTATTTTTGATGACGAGGCTTTGCAAGCTATTGGTTCCATTGCAATTAATCAGCAAAATCCAAATGAAATATGGGTAGGTACCGGGGAAGGGAATCCTAGAAATTCCATGAATACCGGAAAAGGAATTTATAAGAGTATTGATGGCGGAAAGACCTGGAAACTTATGGGACTAGAAGCAACCAGAACGATCCACCGAATTATTATACATCCACAGAATCCTGACGTAGTTATTATTGGTGCTTTGGGTTCTATTTGGGGAGAGAATCCTGAGCGAGGTATCTTCAGAACTGAAGATGGCGGAAAGACCTGGAATAAAACACTTTACGTAGACAGTGAAACTGGCTGTGCTGATCTTGTACTAGATCCAAACAATCCGAACAAACTTATCGCAGGTATGTGGACTTTTGGGAGAAAGCCTTGGACCTTTAATTCTGGAGGAGAAGGCTCAGGATTATACTTAAGCTATGATGCAGGTAAAACATGGAAAAGAAAATCAGATGAAGACGGTCTTCCAAAAGGAAACCTAGGTCGTATTGGTTTATCCTTTGCCCCTTCTAAAAAGAATATGGCATATGCGCTTGTAGAAGCTAAAACCAATGGTCTTTATAAAACTGTAGACGGTGGTGAAAGCTGGTCTTTGGTAAGTGAAGAAAATATTGGAAACAGACCATTCTATTACTCGGATATTTTTGTAGATCCTTCCAATGAAAACAGGATCTTCAACTTACATTCTACAGTAACACTTTCTGAGGATGGCGGTAAATCTTTTTCTCAGTTATTAGGTTACGTAGGATTTAATGGAGTACACCCTGATCACCACGCATTCTGGATACATCCTACAAATCCAGATTATGTAATCGAAGGTAATGATGGAGGAGTTAATATCTCAAGAGATCGTGGAAAGACTTGGCAATTCATAAACAACCTACCAGTTGGTCAATTCTATCACGTCAACTATGACATGGCGATCCCATACAATATCATGGGAGGAATGCAGGATAATGGTTCTTGGGTAGGTCCTAGTTCTACCTGGAAAAGAGGTGGCATCAGAAACTCAGACTGGCAAGAAGTATTTTTCGGAGACGGTTTTGACGTAGTTCCACACCCATCTAATCCTGATATTGTTTATGCAATGTCTCAGGGAGGAAATGTAGCCAGAATTGATAAGGTTACTGGTAAGAATAACTTCATTAAGCCAGTACATCCGGAAGGCCTGGAATTACGTTTCAATTGGGATGCTGCAATTGCACAGGATCCGAATAATGATTGTGGACTATACTTTGGCTCTCAATTCGTACACTACAGCACTGATTGTGGAAATAGCTGGACTATCATTTCTCCTGATCTAACCACAAACGATAGCCTTAAACAACTACAGCATCTTTCTGGTGGACTTACCATTGATGATACACAGGCTGAAAATCACACAACTATCCTGGCAATAGAACCTTCCGCAGCAGATAAAAATGTAATCTGGGTAGGGACAGATGATGGAAACCTACAACTTACAACAGATGGAGGTACAAGCTGGAAAAATCTGGCAAACAAACTCCCAGATTTTGAGGAAGGTAGTTGGATTCCACAAATATTTGCTTCAAAGACTAATGCTGGAGAAGCTTTCGTGGTAGTAAACGATTACAGAAGAAATAACTGGAATTCCTATTTATACCACACAACAGACTACGGTAAAAAATTCACTCGAATTATAGACAATACTAAAGTGGATGGATATGTACAGTCATTCGTACAAGATCCAGTAGAAGAGAATCTATTGTTCGCAGGTACCGATTATGGCTTATACTTTTCCATTGACAAAGGAGAAAATTGGACAAAATGGACAAACGGATATCCTTCTGTGCCAACCAGAGATCTTAAGATTCACCCTAGAGAACATGACTTGATCATTGGAACATTTGGACGCTCTCTTTGGGTAATGGATGATATACTTCCATTCAGAGCACTGGCACAAACATCAGGTAAAGTCCTTGAAAAGCCAATTCATGCCTTTGATGCAAAGCATGCATACATGGTAGAAGGTGTCCGCTCCGTAGATGGTGCAAGGTTCATTGCAGATGCAGAATATGATGCGCCAAATAAAACCTATGCTCCAATATTAAGATTGTGGATTCAACCGGATTCTGTTGAAGAAAAAAGTAAGAAAAAAATCAAGATCGAGGTAAAAGATGCTTCGGGTGAAATTATCAGAACCTACACAAGAATAGCTAGCAAGGGAATCAATAATATTTACTGGAATATGAGCATGGACGGAATACGCTATATCAGCAGAAGGCCTGTAAAAGAAGATAGTGATTTACCTTCTGGAATGCCCGTAGCGCCTGGCACCTATGAAGTTGTGTTCACTTACGGGGATATGAAGGATTCCAGTACTGTAGAATTAAAAGCGGATCCTCGTTATCCATTTAACGAAGCTGCTTATCAGCGTATGATCGCATATAGCAAAGATGTGCAGGGAACCATCGATCTAGGATTCAGAGCTTTTGAGCAGGTAAAAGCAAGCAAAAAAGCTATGAAGAATGTGAAATCGATGTATTACCAATTCGATAAGGATACCAAAACCACGCTCGATTCCTTGGCTAAGGACATGAAGAAAGAGTTGGCAACGATCGAAGAATTATTCATGCAAAAGGATGGCTTAAAGGGGATCCAACGAGAGAATAATAACATTACGGGTTATAGTTGGATGACGATGAGTTACATGGAAGATTCTGATTGGACGATGGGAGCTTCTCAAATGACAGAACTTATGTATGCAAAGCTTAAAGATTCTATTGAGGAAGCTGTAGAAAAAATCAATAACTTCCATAATGGACCTTGGAAAACGTACATGGAGCATGTAGAAAATGCGCCAAAAACTATATTTGAAGAGCGAGAAGAACTTAAATAAAAAAAAAGGGGCGATTAAAATCGCCCCTTTTTTATTGCTTGATTAGTTTTTTGCTTATCCAGCTTTCCCCATTCCAAATTTGTATAAAGAACAAACCTGCAGGCTCACTGTCTAGCTTTAGTCGGTACATATTTTCCTGAATATCCGTTTCTGATGCAACCAATTTACCCGATGCATCAAATACATTCATCAGTTTAATATTGGTATCTCCTTTCGAAATATAAACTTGTTGATTAAATGGATTCGGATAGATAATCAATGAAGCGTCAGATACATCCTCTACATCCGTAAGATAGGACTCTACTTGCACAGATTTGCTGAATACACTTTCACAACCATTTTCATCCCAAACATGCAAGCTAATAACATAATCACCTGCTGTACTATAGGTATGAGAAGGTACTTGTTCAGTACTCGTAGTACCATCTCCAAAATCCCATAACAATTCACTATAAGAACCTGAAATATTCATAACAGGATTGATCGTTGCAAATTCAACGATGGTATTAAATTGATCTTGCTCCAGCTCGAAACTTAAATCTGCTATACTCGAACTGCCATTAGCGCTAAGATTGATTTCTTTAACACTGCAATCCACATCAAATTCAAATTCCATATCGTATACAAAGAAATACTTTTCCAATTCGAATCCACCAGCATCAATAGAATACAAGATATCTACGATATTTCCTTCTTCCGAATAAGGCATATCATAGTCATGAGACAATAGTTTTGCCAAGCCATTAAAAAGTTGAATTTCGTATTCCCTACCGCCTCTCAGATCAAGCCCTACAAAGATTTCCTGTATTCCAGAGCTTAGCGTATTTACAATCGTTTTCTCTATATCATCGCCTTCATAGATTCTGAAAAATACGCTCCCAGGAGTCTCTACATTTACTAAAAACGATTTAAAGAATACATCCTCGTTGACCTTTATCATGATACCTTTTCCAGGTTGATCCGGATAATTGATATACGCTTGTTGAGCTTTTGGTCCAATAGTTTCTTTAACCACGGATTTTGCGAAGAGTTGTGTCTCTTCCTCCTCTATCAATAGGTTAAGTGTAGTCCCCTCTCCTACCTGATTAATCAAATTTGCATCGGAGTACCACTCAAAATAACCATCCCAATCATTTCCGAGGGTTCCAGATATCGATGCCATTCCTCCAACACATAGCTCCTCATTTTGTACAGTAAATTCTGAAGGGAATAATGGCTTATTATTCACTTTTGTGATTATTCGATCATTTAAGGGCCTTCCATCTACTGAAGCATCTAATTGTTTGACTTCAACAGATAGATATTGCTCCCCTAATTTGTTGGATACCGAATCTAAATCTATGAAATGACGTTCACCAGGTTCAAGTTTAAGTGTATCCAGTATTATAACAAACTGATCTTCACCAATGGTTACGGTAAGCTGCATTCCTGTTACTGCTTGCGAACCTCCATTTTCGATTCCAAAAGAACATGGAATATTAGATTGACAAAGTTCCTGCTCACTTTTTAGACCGAATACGAAAAGATCTGTTTGTACCGAAGGATCAGTAGGGACATTTCCCTGATCCACTAAATACTCATATGCTGCAAATACATCGATAATTCCCATTCCAAAGACATTGTCCTCACCTGGTGCTCCCATATCTACTGCAGTGTAATAGAGTGCTAATTTCAAGTCTTCTCCGGATAAAGCCGGGAAAGCTTCCTTTAGCAACATCAAAGCACCAGCCACATGTGGTGCAGCCATTGAGGTTCCACTTTTAAAATCATAAACCCCACCTGGCACGCAAGAGCGAACAGATTGTCCCGGTGCAGATACCTCTGGTTTAATCAATAATGAAGAATCATTTGAAAAGCATTGCGAAGGTCCACGGCTTGAGAAATTGGTAATATCAGAACCGGAATTATTCAAAGCACCTACCGCAAAGGTATTGACCAAGCCCATGTTTAAATTCTTCGGGTTGGTTATAGTACTTGATCCTGAACCTTCATTACCTGCAGAAAACACAATTCCAATACCAGCAGCCTCTACAGCCGTAAGCATATTTACATAAATATTTTCGCAAGCATCATCTACTGAAGGATCGTACCATGAATTGTTTATAAACGCAGGCATATCCTCTGTTGTATTAGGATTGCCATCCGGATCCATCGCCCATTCAAAGGCATCCACATTATCTGCTGTACCAATACCACATAAAACAGCCGCCCCCATCCATTGACCATTAAAGGCTACACCAATGGTATCATCTTCTAATCGATCTAACCCAAGGATCGTACCTGTTACATGCGTACCATGTGTACCACAATCAAAGCTGTATTCACCATCTTGATCGTGATAAAATGCATGACCGAATTGGTCCGGAAGATTTGCACGCTGCTGTCCAATAATTGATTGATGATAAGGATCAACGCCTGTATCTGCGGTCAAACATGTTACCCCATAACCTGTATAGCCCATTTCCCACATCTTATGCGCATTGATCTTAAACAAGGTGGACTCTGTATTCATGACTTCTACTGGAGCTGCCCCCAAAGTCTCTGTTTCATCAGCTACCAATGTTCCGCTTTGTTGAATAAGAGATACATCGTCTCTTGTGGCTATAGACTCTACTAAGGTCCAACTACCCTCCAAATAAATTACATTGATCAACCAATGTGGTTTAAAATAATTCAAGCCTTTTATTTCTGCACGCTCCAAAGATTCAATGATAGCATACTGATCATTAGCAGCAAAAGTTCGAAGAGCTGTATTGACCATTTTGGCTCTATCAACCAAAGACCAATGAGAAGTTCTAATTTCTTCGTGTAAACGATGAATATCGTATTGATCTTCCATTATTGCATAAAAGGAAAATACCTGGTCTGGATCTTCGGTATACGAATCCCAAAGGTTGGGACCTATTTTGTCGTAATCAATAGATTGTCCAAATAATACTGAACAACAAAACAAGCCTATAAAAAGTGAGAGTACTGGTTTTAGCATATGGTGTATATTAAATTGGCATTGGGACAATCCCAATGCCAACTAATTAAAATGTTATCTTTTTAACAATCAATCCCTTGTTTGTGTTTATTTGTAAAAAATACACACCCGGAGGATTATTTTGCTGATCTATTCTGTAATTATTCAAGCCACTGAGCTTTTTATCGAAAACAAGCATACCGGATAGGTTGTATAATCTCAAACCTGTCATTTCAAGATCTCCACTTTCGATGTATAATTTACCATCCTGAACAGGGTTTGGATATACTAAAACATCCAAATCATTTTCTACCCTATTCGCACTGGTCGTTATATTCTTAACTACAATTGCTTTTGAATACACGGAACTACAATCTCCATCTGTTGCTTCAAGTGTTACAATATATGTACCTTCTTGCGTGTAAGTAATTGAAGGATTCTCGTCTGTGGAAGTTTGTCCATTTCCAAAATCCCATTCAAAAGATGCTCCTGCATCTACCGTCTGGGTAAAATCAACCTGTCCACCTTCCTGGAGATCCAATTCATAAGATGATGCTTCAAAAGATGCAGCAGGTCCTTCAGAACCACCGTATTCAAACTCAACCGGGAAAGGCTGACATACAGAAGAGAAACAAATCTCCCAATCAAAGAAATAGTGGTATTTAGTCAATTGATCAGTCAATGCTTGTGCCAGACTCTTATAAATATTTACTACGCCATCAAGGACATATGGGAAGTTCACATCCTCATCTAAAACACCAAGATCTGTATTTCCTTTCAGCTTTAATCGAAGACCATTACCAGCAGGCACATTAAAATTCAAGTTTATTTCCTGAACACCCAATTGTAAAGGAGCGATCTTTGAACCTAAAATACTTCCTGATGCGTCTTCCAAAACAACATTAAAGAATCCAGGTCCAAGCGCATTTACTTTAACACTCTTCAATAGGAACTCTTGATAAGCATTGAAAATAAGTCCTTTATTTATAGGATTATCCGTACTAACGGATTGCTCAACTCTTGGATCACCTACATTCGTAGAATAACGAGGCTGTGCGTATAAGGTCGTTGATTCATCAATTTCAACATTAAGTGGATTACCTGTGCCGTATTGGTCTGTTCCTAGGAAATCATTATACCAAATCACATCGTAAGAGATACCCAAATCAGCTTCAACCCAAGCACTTTGATTTGCTCCTAAACAGTCATTATCACCCAAAACAAAAGCATCAACAACACCTTCATCGATAACCTCTATATAATTAACCATAGAGTTATTCAAAGCTCTGTCATCATTTGCACTTGTAAGATTAACAGTTGCTCGGATATATCCGGTACCTGCATCTGGATACATGATTTCTGGTTCAATCAATACATTATCTCCACTCGCTAAACTTCCTTCCCAGGATTCTGTTACAGACAAGCCATTAAACTCAAGTGTGTAGTCGAAAGAGGTAACGGTTTCAGCTCCCGTGTTCTGTACATAAAATGAAGTAGAAACTCCATATGTACAGTTAAATGGCGTAGACTTCATGTTGTGGATAACAATGTCATTATCATAAGAAGGATCGGAAGGTATATGTCCCTGATCAATCAGATAATCATACGCTTCCATCAAGTCGATCAGTCCATTACCGAAGGTATTATCTTCTCCTGGATCACCAAGATCGATTGCTGTATAATAGATAGCTTCTGTAATTTCTACACCAGAAACTAAAGGGAAGGCCTCTTTCAACAGGCAAATTCCTCCTGCTACCTGCGGCGCAGCCATAGAAGTACCTACATACTCAGCATAACCTTCTGAACCAACTGCTGAACGGATATTATAACCTGGAGCAGAAACCTCAGGTTTGATTTTTAAAGTAGCTGACCCTGGACAGATTGAAGGTCCTCTTGAAGAACTACTTGCAATATTATAATTCTGATTGTGCCCATTAAGGTTACCAACAGAAAAACTATTTAACTCGTTGTAGATAAATTGAGCTGGACTACCTACTGTTTCAGAACCAGGTCCATAATTACCCGCTGCCCAGATATTTGCTATACCTGCAGAATACACATTATTCAATGTGAACTGCCAACTAAGAGTATTACAATCCCCAGGACCTTGACCCCAAGAATTATTAATTACATCTGGTGCATCAGCAGTAAAAGTATTACCATCTGGGTCCAATGCAAATTGCATAGCAGCCATAGATGATCCTGAAGGACAAGCTACAGTTGCCGCCCCAATCCAATTCGCATTGAAAGCTGCTCCAATCGTGTCATTCGTCAAACGATCAAGTCCTAAGATTGTCCCTGTTACGTGTGTACCATGAGAATCCTCTTCATCACACTCGTAAGGTAATTCACCTTGATTTCCTTGGAACCAGGCATCAACCTCGTTACCAGCAATATTTCCTTTAAAGTTTGCTGAAAGAGAGGCGTGTTTTGGATTTACACCTGTATCAATAGTATAACTAGTAATACCGTATCCTGTGTAGCCCATCGCCCAAAGCGCAGTTGCTTTTATCACATCATGCGCATGTTCATGTCCATTCGGAGCAGGTGCAGAAACAGCTGCAACCTCAGAATCGTATTTCTCCATTACTGGGATATGTTCAATCGCCATAACCTCTGGAAGTTCAGCAATGGCTCTAGCAGTCTCTGCATTCAGATATAGTTCAACACCATTAAACACCCAAAACGCTTCTATTTGGCTTTCATCAAGACCAGTAATTGCTATAATTTTTGGAAGGATTGCTTCCTGACTTCTTGAAGCAATTTCACGAAGTTCTGTTGCAACAATAACCTTTCTATCGTCTGAAGAGGTTTTAAGTTGCTTGAACATGCGTTCATATTTTTCAATATCCAGCTGTTCTTCAAAAACAACAACTGTCTTATGCATTTGATCAGGGGATTGATCAAACAGAAGCATCATATCTTCTGTGGTTTTTAGCTCATAATTATACTGAGCGGAAAGCTTAAAGGTACTTACCAACAGCACCAATAATCCTAATATTCTTAATCCAGATTTCATCTACTAATTATTTTGAATGCGCATATATACTAAAAATGAGAGGACTAAAAAAGAATAATATTTCATATTTGGTCTTAATTGCAATAATTAGACTCTTCAAATAATAATCCCTTACATTTTTGATTGCTTTTAAGTCCCTTTCCTAAAATGAGAGTGCAACACTTCAAATTGAATACGAACTAATTAATCTACTCAAACACTCAATTTGAAATTATGCAAATACCAAAAATCAACATGCTGATTGTACTCTCGATTTTGATCTTATCAAACTTGAATGCTCAAGCTCAAAACATCACTTTTGAATCAAATGAAATTAATAAATTAGAACTCCGAAAAGGGATTCCTTTCTTCAAAGACTCTTTAAGCTTCGAAAGCCTTTACCAATATCTTTCAGAAATGGAGGAAAACAACCTACCAAAATCCATGGATAGATCTGACGAACAGCCCTGTGAAAGTCTCAACCCCGTATTAAGTTCTTTCGAAAGCCTAAAAGGTTATGAATCATTAAGAAAAGTTCAAGTGCGCACTGAATGTGAAGAACTTGAGCGTGCATCAAATCCGGAAGAAATAAGCGAACCTATGATTGGCGATCCAGTCCTTGCATCCTTATTTAATGCTAAAGGTCAACTATGGATTGATGAGACTATTTTCTATTTCAAATCGGCTGGTCGTGTCTTTGTAATAGGTAATAATGACATCTCAGCCATAGATGACATCGATAACAATAGATACTACGGTAATACAAATATCACTGAATTTGGAGGAGATGAAGGAAAGGCTGACTTTGAATTTATTGTCCAAAATAACAATACGGTAGCATTTGAGTTCACAGGGGTACAGCAGGATGGACAAGACATTCATTGGGAATTCGGCGATGGACATATGGGCATTGGAAACAGTATCAATCACAGTTATTCCTCTAGTGGTAATTATACAGTTTGTGTGTCTGTTGTTGCAATAGAGAACGGACAGCAAATCACCATTGATCAATCATGTAAACAGATCAGTTTAGAAGATGAGGAAGCTTTGTGCTTCTTTAAAATCAATAAGAATCAAACCGAGGATGGAAAAATCTGCTTTAGCCTTCAGGGTTTCCTTGGCATGCAAGCAGTCACGGCCAATTGGAACTTTGGAGATGGAAGTACCTCAACTGAACTAGCACCTTGTCACGACTACTATTGCAATAAAACCTATAACCTCTCTGTAAGTGGTGAATCTAGCACAGGATGTACCTTTAACAGAAACACACTAATAAATGTAACCTCTTTCGATTGTTGTGATGCACTAGCTTCCAAAACTCAAACGGTTCTTTTTGGTCAATATATGCTGAAAGTAAAACTACACCAACTTCCACTACCTATTATTGGCAGGACGATAGTCTCCACCAGACACTACATGAGAAGAAACAACAAATACAAACGAAGTAAAGCACTGATCAAAAATACGATCAATGGAAATGTTTATCTGTCTGATGAGCAGAATTGTAAATGTGAACACCCCATTTACATGAATCAGGTAGAGCAAAAGTACAAGTCCTGGTTGATTACCAATTATAAGGTCGGCAAATACTTCCAAGCAAAAAGAGAAGATCCCTGGTACGGAAAAGTATACATCAATGGGACCTTGAGATTTACAGGAGCAGTTAATGCTTCGTGTAATTAATCTTTTCTAACTGGAGGACTTCGGTCCTCCTTAAACCAATAGCTATGAAAACACTTCAACTCTTTTTCTGCCTTCTATTTCTAGCCTTTACTCCATCATCTGAAAAAGAAAAAATAAAGACCTTAATTACACATAATGGTCAACATAAAGAGGGACATATAATTTTAGAAACCTATGAGGCACTTTGTCCTGAAATACAATTCAAGGTATCTGATGCTCCCGTAAATGCAGTACTTAACAGACTAAGTCCACCATGCAAGCGCCTGATAGGAATGGGCTTCCTTTCTCCATCCAAACTCGAAAGTGCTATTCAATCCATGGAGCTAAAACTGCAAAGAAGTAATCCAAGATTTAAGACCTATGCATTAAATCAGACTTGTGATATTGAATTAGTAAAAAATAACGAATCTAATCTCTTGGTTGGTGCAAGTGTTAGCTCAGCTGATCAAGTTTCTGAAAAAATCATTTTCAAATATAGTAATGACAAACTCGCTGAATGTCAGCTTAGAATAACCAATAAATCCATTGAAAACACAATTAATCTCCAATTCTACACTCATGAATAAATTTACAAAGCTTCTATTTTTCTGTATTCTAAGTTTGAATACTATAGCCTCGAATCCTATACAAGAATGGGTTACTGCCTTTGAATCCGACCTTGCACAATTCAATAGAAACACAGCCTTGCAACTATCATACCTTGAGAAAGAACTAGGTACTCATCTTGAATCGTTTAAGGTTTATCCAAATCAGGAAAACCTCATGCACTACCAGCAAGCCAAAATAAAATACGCTTACACCGTTGAAAAACAAGAGTTGGAGTTATTGCATCTGAGATACAAAAGAGGGCTAGGCTTGATAAAATTGCTTTATGAAAAAGTCCTTTCTCTGGATCATCACTTTACAGGGATGCGAACCTTTCAGAACATATTCCGATTATCAAATCCTAATGCCTATCCCGAATTTAGAGAATCAAGAAAGATCTTCGAAGAGGGACTACGAAAAAAGACTCCATTAAAACTGCCTGGCATCCTGGAAGGAAATGCATTTGTATCCACTACATTTAGTATTATCTCCAGTTTACTCAGTGAAAACCAAACAAAAAACACAGAGGAAAATCTCAACGAAATAGCATGTATACTTGATTTCACCTTAGAGATGAACGATGATCTTAGTTTGATTAAGTTTGAAACAGCTTATTTGCAGGGGACCAATAAATCGCTCATAGAAACCTGTGAGCAATTATTTTCAGAGTATGTAAAGGTTATAGATTATCACGTGCCTTTGAATACCTGCCGAAAAGAAGATGACTGGGAGGAAGTATACTCCCAACTTGATATATACACCAACAAACTATACACGGATTTAGAAGAACATTTCAAGCAAACAGGAGTGAGCAGTAATGCATTAAACAGATCATTTATCAACTTAGAATTTGAAACTTCTAAAGTCGCCAAATTCGTTACTGAATACGAAGCTTTTATCAGGATGGGGGCACAATATTATCAAAAATTTGATTCAATCATTTCAAATTATGAAAACAAAGAAAAATGCTCTGATAAACTACCCTCTAATTTCAATGAACTTCAGTATGACATTCAAAATACGATTGATAAGTTTCAAAACACATACAACTTACCTGAGATTACAGGTTCGAGAATGAAATCTTTATTATACGGCATAAACTAACTATAAAAAAACACATATTACTTGTATTAATATTTATTGATCTTTATTTTTCCGAAAAAGGCACATGAGAATCGCTAATCTGTTACTTCTAATTTTTTTGCTCAGTTCAGGCATTATTACTGCCCAATCTGAATTACTCCAGGCAGTTAAAGATGAAAATCGGGCCGCCATCTTATACCAAGTAAGATTGGGAAAGCAATTAAATGACCAGATTAAACCGGAGAATTATACGCCTTTAACTTATGCGATCAAGAAAGATTGCAGTAGTTCATTTATAACTTGGCTATTGGAACAAGATGTTGATGCTGATGGACTAAATAATGGTAAAACACCTATGATGTACGCCATTAAATATGAACGAAATGAACTACTGCCACTATTAATGGAATACGGTGCTCTTATTGAGAAAAGGAACTCAGCAAAAGAAACGGCTTTGATCTTTGCTGTTAAAAACACCAAAACCGAGGCTGTACAAATTTTACTTGATTATGGGGCAAATCCGGATCAGTTAGACTACAAGAATAAATCTGCTATTAGCTATGCAAATCAAATTGGAGAACCAGAAATACTTACACTGCTTGGATTGGAAAAACAATACAGGCTTGGCCAGGAAGGACCTCATGTATATTTCAAGAATTCGGATAGCCTTATCATCAACGAACTAAAACCTTTGAATGATAGCATAGCTTCCATTGAGCGTATGGTTGAACTGGATTCAGGAAAAACAACGATTAAATGCACTACTGACCAAGGATTGGTTAGCCATACCTTTTCAATACATTTAGATATAAACAATATACCCAAACCTATAACTCCAGACTCCTTACCTGAAAAGGTGTATGTTTTCTCTGATATAAATGGAAACTTCCACAGTCTTCGAAGCTTTTTATTAAACAATAAACTTACAGATATAAATCTCAATTGGATAGCGGGGGACGCTCATCTTATTCTTCTTGGAGATGTTTTCGCATTGGGAAAAAATGTGACCCCTACCCTATGGTTGATCTATGAACTAAGTCAAAAAGCTAAAGCAGCAAATGGAGATGTACATTTACTCCTTGGGAATAGAGAGATAGAAGTCCTGTTGGGCAATGCTCAAAACTTAAATTTGAAGTATAGAGACATTGAGGAAGTAACCCAAAAGGCCTACGAAGATCAATTTAGTACTGAAACAATACTGGGATCTTGGTTAAGGAATCAACCTATGGTTTTGAAAATCGATAGTTTCCTATTCTCTCATGCTGGTATACATCCAAAGCTTGTGAAAGATTCTGTAAGTCTTGAATCCATCAATACGGTGTTGAAAAAGACTCTGAACAATCAAGTGCTTAATGAAACAGAGCTTGAATTGGCTGACTTTATTTTAGGGGATGAAGGTCCTTCCAAGTACAAAAAAATGGCCGAAGATCAAATGGCAAAAAAGAAGGTCACAGAAATATGTTCCTTCTATGAAGTAAAGACTATCATTTTAGGTCAGAAAAGAGTAAACAGAAGTAAATACTTGTACGATAAGAGAGTCTTACTTACTAATACCCCTAAACCTATAGATTCTAAGTCAGGCAATCCATCGGGGATATTCATTAAAAAAGGGCATCCTTATATCCTTCAAGACAAGCGAAAAGTGATAGAAATTTGATATTTACACCTATTTGACGGGCTTATTTGAGGCTTTTTGATACTAAGTATTAATTTTGCCTAAAATTCATACCAAGGTAAAATGCGAATAATTAGTAAAATCACTACAATCATGTTATTGCTTGGAAGCCAATGGCTTTCAGCGCAAAACATTGAAAACAATCAAAACGATCATTTACTTTTTAAAGTAAAAGGCAAAAAAATCCAACCTGCAATTAAAGCAGGAACAGTAACTCCCGACCCCACTCCAGAAAACACCTGGGATCATAAGCTCATCAATTTTGGAACTGTACACAGTCCAAAGTCAGATAACCCCAGTGCAAAAGAATTAGCTAAAGCGGAGGCTAATCAAATAAAGTTGAATACTGCCGAAGGGGCCGAAACTTTGATGATGAATGACACGATTGGTGTTATGGTCAATAAACGCTTTCGAGTTAATCTTGGGTCTGCTATTCCACCGGACAATACAGCTGCTATTTCAAATGATGGAAATATTGTATCTGTAGTAAATTCCAACATTTGTTTTGCAAAGGAAGATGGTACTATTGAAGTAGCCAATCAAAGTTTGACAACCTTCTATCAAGAATTGACGAATATTTCAAGTTTCATTTTTGATCCAAAGGTTCTTTACGACCCTCAGGACGATCGATTCATTTTGGTTCTCCTTTCAGGAAACAATTCAAGTACCTCTCAGCTTGTAGTATCTTTTTCTTCTAGCTCAGACCCAATGGAAGAATGGCACCATTATCTATTAGATGGTGATCCATCTAATCAGGGAATCTGGACAGACTTCCCAAGTATCGGATTATCCAGTGAGGATTTCTTCATCAGTGGAAACTTATTCGACGATCAAAGTGGATTTGAAGAAACTGTGGTTTGGCAAATGGACAAGGATGCTGGTTATGCAGGGGAAAATGAAATTGAGACCGTAATCTTTGAAGATGTAGAAATCCCTAATGGTAATAATGCATTTACCATTAAACCAACAGTAATAAATAATGACTCTGAGTACGGACCTAACTATTATATGGTATGTACTCGTTGGGGAGGTAACAATCTTTTCCTATATGAAATTGATGATAAAGTGGAAAACGATCCTGAATTGTCCGTTTTCGGATTGAATCCATCAACATCTTACAGCTTTCCTCCAAATGGAGATCAAAAAGGTTCTGATAAGACCATGGATACGGGCGATATTAGAGCGAAGTCTGCTTTTGTGCAAAACAATAAAGTTTACATGGCTTTCAGCTCACAGCACAGTTCAGGTCATGCAGGAGTTTATGTTGCAAAAATTGACCTTTCAGATCTTAGTGTTGAAAGTAAGATATTTGGAGAAAACAATTACGATTGGGGACATCCATCAATAGCTCCTTTTGGATATAATGATGAGGATGAAACCTTTGTAATTGGATACCTAAGAACAAACGGCGAAATTTTCCCGGAAATGCGTGCGCTTGCTGTGGATGAGAATCTAAATGAGACAGAGTCCGTATTGATAAAGACTGGTGAATCTCCAATAACACTGTTGGATGGTAATTCACAAAGATGGGGAGATTATTCTTTTGCATTCAAGCGATTTAATGCAACAACACCTACTGTATGGTATACAGGCTGTTATGGACTAAACAATGCATATGGCAATTTTATTGCTGAATTGGTTCGAGTTGATAATCCAGGTGATCTAAACCCTGAATTCTCTTCAGATGTAACTTCTGGAATCAAACCATTGGAAGTAAATTTCATCAATGAATCTGAAGGTGATAACCTATCCTACTTTTGGGAATTTGAATATGGTACACCTGCTTATTCAACCGAGGAAAACCCAACTGTTGTATACAACCAACTGGGTATGTTCAGAGTGACCTTAACCGTAAATAACGGAACGGATGAAAGTATTGTCAAAGAGGATTATATAGAAGTGCTACCAAATGGGGTACCACCGATTGCGAATTTCACCGCAGACGTTACATCAGGAGTTACTCCTTTAACGGTTCAATTTACGGATCTGTCTGAAAACGAACCTACGGAAAGACTGTGGCAATTCCTTGGAGCATCGCCTTCAAACTCGAGCGAACAAAATCCAACGGTGACTTATAATAACCCGGGATCATTCAAGGTGAAATTGAGTGTAGAAAATGAAGCAGGCTTTGATTCAAAGCAAGAATTCAACTACATCATCGTAGAATCTCCGACATCAACAGATGAGCTATCGAATCCGCTTTCAGAAAGTATGGTATATCCGAACCCAATGAGTGAACGATTTGCAGTGGAATTTCAGTTAAAAGAGAAGATGATTATTTCTATAGACATAAAAGACTTGGAAGGTAAACAGGTCAAACATTTCTTTACCGAAAGAGCAAAGGCTGGAAGAAATCAGTTTTCTTTCTCTGCAGCTCCGTTGAATTCCGGCATTTATATACTGGAAATCAGTGACAAAAGCGGAAAAGTTATTAAGTCTGAGAAGTTAATTGTTCAATAAAATTAGGAGGTTTAGGCCTCCTTTTTTTTAATTCTAATACAATTAGCTAGAAATAGTTATCACTTAGATTTAAAATATTATCTTTGCGAAAGTCAAAAAAAACGCTTGCATGGAACAGGTACCAGCAGTAATCTTGCTTGAAGATGGAACCGTATTCAACGGACACGCAGCAGGAAAGATCGGAACGACGATTGGAGAATTATGTTTCAACACCGGAATGACCGGTTATCAGGAAGTATTTACAGACCCTTCTTACTTCGGACAGATTCTTGTAATGACTAATGCTCACATAGGTAACTATGGAGTAGCAGACATGGATACTGAGTCTAAATCCATTAAGATTGCAGGGTTGGTGGTTAAAAACTATACTAACGAATACTCTAGACCTTTAGCGGATGGCCCTATACAGGATTATTTCGAAAATGAAGGCCTAGTTGGTATCGGAGGTGTAGACACAAGAGCCATTGTTAAAAAACTTAGAGATCAAGGGGCGATGAATGCTATTATTTCCTCTGAGACTACTGACCTGGATGAACTTAAGAAAGCGCTAGCTGCCGCTCCAAACATGGAAGGTCTTGAACTTGCCTCTAAGGTTACTACTAAAGAAGCTTATGATTATTCTGAAGAAGGTGCTTACAAGATTGCAGCTATGGACTTCGGAATCAAAGAAAATATCCTTAGATGTTTCAAAGAAAGAAATTGCCAGATTCGAGTATTCCCTGCCAAGACTTCATTTGCAGAAATGAATGAATGGGGTGCTGATGGTTATTTCCTTTCAAATGGCCCTGGTGATCCTGCATCAATGGGTTATGCAGTGGACACTGTAAAAGAAATATTGGATAGCAACAAACCTGTATTTGGTATTTGCCTTGGTCACCAACTTTTGGCACTTGCAGCAGGAATTGACACCTATAAAATGCACCACGGACACAGAGGTATTAACCACCCGGTTATTCACCTGAATACCTCAAAGTGTGAGATTACCAGTCAGAACCACGGTTTTGCTGTAAATCCGGAAACACTTGAAAAAATGACTGATGTGGCAAGCATCACACACAGAAACCTAAATGACAGAACTGTCGAGGGTCTGAAACTAAATAATAAGAATGCCTTCTCTGTTCAGTATCACCCAGAATCTGCGCCTGGACCGCATGATTCAAGATACCTTTTTGACGATTTCGTTGAGATGATGGCATCAAACAAATAGAACCAAATAGATTTTTTTTTAACCATTAATCTATTAATCAAAAATGAGTGCAATTTTAGACATCCGTTCAAGAGAGATTCTTGATTCAAGAGGAAATCCAACAGTTGAGGTTGAGGTAATCACTGAGAACGGTGCCTTTGGTAGAGCAGCTGTACCATCAGGTGCATCCACAGGTAAATATGAAGCTGTTGAGCTTCGCGATGGAGACAAGAACCGCTTCATGGGTAAAGGTGTTTTAAATGCCTGTAAAAATATCGAAGAGAAGATAACAGAAGCCCTTATCGGTGAAGATATCTTTGATCAGGTGTTGATCGATAAGACTATGCTTGAGATCGATGGTACAGCAAACAAAGCTAACCTTGGAGCCAATGCTATCCTTGGTGTTTCAATGGCTATTGCCAAAGCAGCAGCAATGGAAAGCGGACAACCTTTATACCGTTACCTAGGTGGTGTAAATGCACATGTACTTCCTGTTCCAATGATGAACATCCTCAACGGAGGTTCACACGCGGACAATTCTATTGATTTTCAAGAGTTCATGGTTATGCCTGTAGCGGCTGACACCTTCTCTCAAAGTCTTAGAATGGGTACAGAAGTATTCCATACCCTAAAGAGCGTGCTTAAATCAAAAGGTTATTCAACGAATGTTGGAGACGAAGGAGGTTTTGCACCAAATATTAAGTCGAATCAAGAAGCTATCGAGATCGTTCTATCAGCGATTGAGAAAGCGGGATATAAGCCTGGTGAGGAAATCATGATATCAATGGATGCAGCTGCATCTGAATTCTATCTTGAAGATGAGAAAGTATATCACTTCCACCAGTCGACAGGAGATAAGTTAACTTCTTCAGAAATGGTTAGCTACTGGCAGGATTGGGTTAAGAAATACCCTATTCTATCCATTGAAGATGGTCTTCACGAAGATGATTGGTCAGGATGGAAAGAAATGACTACAAAGTTGGGTGATAAAATCCAATTGGTAGGAGATGATCTTTTCGTAACCAATACAACAAGACTGGAGCGAGGAATCACTGAAGAGGTTGCTAATTCTATATTGATCAAGGTAAATCAGATCGGTACACTTACAGAAACGATCGAAGCGGTTCGCCTTGCAACAAGAAATGGTTATACTTCTGTAATGTCACACCGTAGTGGTGAGACTGAAGACACAACGATTGCGGATCTTGCAGTTGCTTTGAACACTGGACAGATCAAAACAGGATCTGCTTCCCGTTCAGATCGTATTGCAAAGTACAATCAGTTGTTGAGAATTGAAGAAGAATTAGGAGATACTGCAGTTTTCCCTGGTTTAGCGCTGCTAGGATAAGCAGGCTTGGTAAATAAATCTTATATTGATTTGCAAAACCAATAAAGTCTATGAGTTTAAATCCCAAGTCACCGATAGAGGTTATCGCAGATAAGATACCTCCGGTGTTTAAAAATCGGTATGTGGCTTGCTTGATCCCATTCATAGTGTGGATTACGTTTTTTGACAAAGCCAATATCATAGAGCAAATCAAACTAAGAGCCAAGGTCGAAGAATACCAAAGACTGAAACAGTACTATGATAACCTAATTGAAGAAGGAAAGAAGAATAGAGCTGCTTTGAATGCTGATTTAGAAAAATTTGCAAGAGAAGAGTACTATTTAAAGAAGAATAATGAAGATGTTTTTATCTTCGAGGAAAATTAGATTTTCACATTTTAATAATACTGAAAGCAATGTCTGTACTAGTTACAAAAGACTCTAATGTGATTGTTCAGGGTTTTACAGGAAAAGAGGGATCTTTCCACGCTGAACAAATGATTGAATACGGAACGAATGTAGTTGGTGGTGTTACACCAGGAAAAGGTGGTAAAGAGCACCTTGGAAAACCAGTATTCAATACTGTTCAGGAAGCAGTTGATAAAGCAAATGCTGATGTTTCTGTTATTTTTGTTCCACCTCCATTTGCAGGAGATGCAATCATGGAAGCAGCTGATGCAGGAATCAAAGTAATCATTTGTATCACTGAAGGAATTCCAGTTCAGGATATGGTTAAGGTTAAATCTTACATTGAAAATAAAGATTGTCGCCTTGTAGGACCAAACTGTCCTGGTGTAATGACTCCAGGTGAAGCAAAATGTGGTATCATGCCAGGCTTTATTCACAATCCAGGAAAGATCGGAATCGTTTCTCGTTCAGGTACACTTACCTACGAAGCTGTTGACCAGGTTACTAAAGCAGGAATGGGTCAATCAACTTGTATAGGAATTGGTGGAGATCCAATTATTGGAACGACGACTAAAGAAGCGGTACAACTTCTTATGGAAGATCCTGATACAGAAGGTATCATCATGATCGGTGAGATCGGTGGTACTATGGAGGCAGATGCTGCTCGTTGGATTAAAGAAAATGGTACTAAACCAGTTGTTGGTTTCATCGCTGGCCAGACTGCTCCTAAGGGTCGTACGATGGGTCACGCAGGTGCAATCATCGGTGGAGCTGAAGATACAGCAGAGGCTAAGATGAAGATCATGGCTGAATGTGGTATCCACGTTGTAAAATCTCCGGCACATATAGGACAAACAATGGTTGAAGCACTTGCCGCTATTAAGGCATAAGCAAAACCAACTCATAAAAAATAAAAAGGCATTCCAATCGAAAGATCGGAATGCCTTTTTTCATGTCTTTGTATAAGCCGGATTCTGTATCTTCCCGAAGGAAGCTCTTGTCATTTATCTAGGCCAGTGGTCACCCAAAGGCTCAATCTGCCTACCCTTCCCATCGTTCCGAAGAACCTTATGCGAGCAACATAAGTCCGAAGAATGAGATTTACATGGCATTTCAACCCACAAGGTTTATCCCGGAGTACTGTTGCCAGCACACCGCGTGCGCTCTTACCGCACGTTTTCACCCTTACCCGACAAGTCAGGCGGTTATTTTCTGCGACACTCTCTGTATCCCGGCAAGCCGGAACCCCATCCGTTAGATGGTG
>OMKD01000344.1 GCA_900299495.1 Sphingobacteriales bacterium | reverse complement strand
CGTCTCATTACAATCCCAGTCCACATCATCTGCATCCAATACAACTGATGCTATGCCACAATTATCTGTGGAACCTGCATCTACATCTGCTGCAGTGATCATCACCTCTCCATTCGCATCTAAGGTTAGTTCCAAATCATTACACACCGCATCCGGTGCTTCATTATCTTCTACTGTTACTGAAATCGCACAAGTAGATGAATTTCCTGCTTCATCTTCAATTGTAACTGTTACTATCGTTGTTCCTAGTGGGAAAGGAGTATCTTTTTGATGATCAGTAACTAGTATCAAATCTGTAGGATTTGTACAATTATCAGAAACACCTGAAATTACTAAATCAACATTCGCCTCACATGTACCTGGATCAGTACTGACAACCATATCTTCAGGGCAAATAGCACTTGGTGCCTCATTATCCTCCAAAGTAAGCAACAAGGTATCTGCATCCACACACCCTCTGTTGTCTCCATTCAAAACAAGCATAACAGAGCCATTAGTTATATCATTGGATCCTGGAGTATAGACAGCATTCGCTAAGTATATATTATTAAATGATCCATCTCCAAGCGTTTCCCATTCCAAGTCAGCATCTGGTTCAGAACTACTACCGTCTAGTTGATAAGTATCATTTGGACAACCGGAAAGATCATCTCCTGCATCAACAAAATCAGCACCTATTAGAGTCAATATCTCTGATTCATCGGGAGTACAACCTGAGACCCCTGCTTCAACATAATAGTCACCTGGTTCAGTTGCATTAAGTGTATCAGCGGTTGCTCCTGCAATTGGAGATCCGTTAAAATACCATTGATAGTTATCAAATCCTGCAGTAGCTGTTATTTGAGACGGCGTACAATTTTCCGGTGCAGTTGCTGAGATTATTTCTGGGACTTGACTAAATCCAGAAAAATACGCACCTACACCTGCCTTACCATTAAAACCAAATACTCCAACGTAAATATCTGCAGTTGAATTCACCGCAATATTACCTGTTAATTGATTAATTTTCCATGCTTCATAGCCAGACACAGAAGAGTTAGGATTAAAATCAGCTACTCCTGCGAAAGTTGTATTAGGCGGATTATTACTGCCTAAGGTATATGTTGTTCCATTAATTTCAATAGTTGTAGTAGCTGTATCTCGAACAAGTAAATTCAATCGACCCGTAAAAATTGTAGTACCAATTTCATTAATATCAGATATTAAATCCAAAGATTTAGGAGCGGAACAATTAATTGGAGGCACAAAAAACATACCTTGTGTTTGAGATTGATCATTAGCCATTACAGGCTGATAAACATAAATAGGTTTATCAGCATAAAGTGCCATAATCTCACCATCATAATAGTTATCAGTACCTGGTTCTGAAACATAAAAATCTCCAGCAGCTACAAGATTAACTGGAGTTGCATTGTCATTATAATAAACATTTGTATTGGGTTCCGTTGCAACTATAATTGGTACCTCATGTACATTTATACCATTACCTTTTACCAATACATAATCTGTTCCTACTCGCTCTAGTGGAACTATTTGGTCAGAAGCATGATCCCTTCCTCCCTCGTCAGTACTACCTGTATTTAACATATTTCCATTGATACTTCCTACATTCACCACAATATCATTGCTTGATTCTAACAAAGCACCAATAAAAGCTTCTCCTTGAACCACATTGTCTTGACCAAGATTTAGACTAGGATCATAAGGTGAGGCAACAAATACAAAGGATTCGAATTTGTTTAAAGTTATAGTATGGGATGCTCCAGTACCTAAACCTTTTACATCTACAGAAGAATTTTTAGGAGTTAGTGTTATGGTATTATTATCCGTTACAGACATTACACTTACAAAATTAGTTCTATCTCCAACACTTTGATTGTTTGTCAGGTGACCTGTCCAAAATGTTTTCCCAAGGGCAGCTGTTCCTTTAGAAGATATCATTTCAGCTTGAGCACTAGTTGTCGAACCATTTAACCTAAAGTTTGCATATATTTCACCATTGGCTACAATTCGAACCCCTTTGTTTGTCCAGGCTGTTCCAAAATCACTTTCTGTATTTTCATCAAGCTCTGTTGACATAGGACTATCCCATCCATCATTTCCACCAGTCGAATTATCATAGGGAAGATCATGCCTAGCCGGATTACTGTTAGATACAGTAAGTTCATCTTCTGCCACTAAATTATCCCCGTAATATATTGATACGGATACATCTGTTTGGCTTGGTGTTGATAAATAAATATAACCATCTTGAGGTACAGCAGAAATTGTAGGATTCCCTGTTCCATAAGTTGCTGCCACCAGAGGTGGAAAATAATGTTTTTTTGAAAGTTGAGCGCTCACCGAAATCGAAAGCACCATTAAGAATAGCGTAATGTAATGTCTCATGAGTATTATAATTTAATCATAAGAAAATCACATATAAAAGACAGATAATCAATTACTAAAACAAGGGAAAAAATTAATAAGGAGTATTGATGGATAAACTGAAAAAAAAATTGGATATAGTATACCTTATATAGGGTAATTTATAGCGCAAAAAGGAATTTTCCGATACCAAAAATGGCAGTCCAGGATATGAACTGCCATTAATTATATGAAATTAATTTTATCTAAATCTTGATCAGCTTCTTCGTAGCCGTAAAGCCTTCCGTATTCAGCTGATAGTAGTATACTCCTGCTTTCTGGATTCTGTCCAGTTCTACACTGTTCAGTCCCTGCGGGTAAGTTCCTTCTATCTCCTGGATCAACTTACCGTCCACATCCGTGATCAGGATCTGTGCCTTGCCTGCCTTGTTCAGACGGAAGTTCACCACTGTCTGTCCATCAAATGGATTTGGTACATTCTGATACAATACGTTTGCTATATACTTGTTGTTCTCGAACACTAAGTCTACTGACTCTATGCCTTGCTCAGTATAACCTTCTGCCTTGGTCATTGATGAGGTGATCACCATGGACTCACTCAGTTGAACTGACCCCTTGGCTTCAAAGATCAGGGTTACCAGATCTTCTCCGCTTAAGTCTTTCAATTCAAACTCGTTCCAGCTGAAGGTTAGTGCGGATTCGTGACTTGCTATATGCTCTGCACGCATCAAGCCTGCTTCCATACCTTTGTACTCCAGACCATCATGCTCCAGGGTAAACTGCATGCCCGAGATTCTAGCATCCGATTGTAAGGTCACACGTACCTCATCTCCTGCCGATACTTGCTTATCCATGGTCTTCAGCTCAAAGCTGTTACCACTCCTGTTCTCTGCAGGACTCATGAAGTTTGCTTGTGCAGATCCGTTTACATCACCAATTTTCACACCAATAAAATCCGTCTCCAGTTTATTCACATCCAGGTCATTATAATTAATGACCTCAGGGAAATCCCATGGATTCGCAGGATCAGTAAATATATGTGCTGCATCTACAAATCTCCAGGAAGTATTATTCGG
>OMKD01000343.1 GCA_900299495.1 Sphingobacteriales bacterium | reverse complement strand
CTTTGTATGCCTGCCTTTTCTATAGATGGCGTTAACAGGGAGGATTAAAAATGGCAGAATTAGAAGAAACAGTGGAATTGCCTATTGAACACAGACATTTTATCATTTACAAACCTTATGGGTATCTATCCCAATTTATAAATAACCAAACCCGTCGGACCAACAAGAAACTCTTAGGGGAACTTCATGATTTTCCAGATGGGGTAATGTCTATTGGTCGGCTGGATCAGGATTCCGAAGGATTACTCCTACTAACTACAAATGGTAAACTGAGTGCCCTGGTTCGAGGGAGAAAGGTTGAAAAAGAATATTACATTCAGGTAGATGGAATAGTTACAGATGAGGCCGTAGAAGCATTGAGGCAGGGAGTAGATATTAGTATAAAGGGGGAAACCTATCGCACACTTCCAGCAAAATGCTTCAAGTTAGCTGAGGAACCCTTTACGGGGCCAAGTGCTAGAAAAGTTAGAGATGAGCGCCATGGTCCTACCTCCTGGATGTCAGTATGTATTCGGGAAGGGAAATTTCGGCAGGTCCGAAAAATGGCTGCTGCTGTTGGATTTCCGGTGCTTCGCTTAGTCAGAGTTCGAATAGGAAATGTCAAGCTTTCCGATATGCAGATTGGGGCAGTTCAGGAAGTTGATCATTTTGAGCTTTTTTAATGGCTTGAAAATCAAGATTATTCGTTTTTTTTGATAACTTAGAATAGCTTAATACAGCGATCAAAAAAACTAAGAACTATGAAGACATCTCTAAGGCAACTAATTCTTGCTGGAGTACTTTTAGAATTAATGATATTCGTCCTGTCTTATTTTTCTGCAGAGAATTTCAATGAAACGATCCGTCTTTCCACTCGCTTCTCGGGCAGACTGTCTGCCGTTCTTTTTCTGATGGTTTTCTTTTTGTTTGCTAGCTCGAAAGGGGGTAAGGTAGAGCGAGATACACCCTTTTTTAATAACCTGATATTATTTACGGTTTTACACATCATTCATTTTGGATTCCTAGTCGCCAATGTGTTTATGAATGCTATTGAGTTGATTCCCGTAAAACTTGTAGGTGGCGCACTGGCATATGGTATGATCGTAGCAGCGCCTTGGGTGTTTGATCGACTAAAAAGAGGCTTGCAGCTGGTCTACTTTTATTATGTGAGTCTGGTTATGATTATAACCTACTTTGCTCGAGCGAATGGTGATTTTCAAGGAGCCGATCCTTCTTTGATACATTATGTCTTCATCGGTATTTATGTATCGGCATGTCTTGGATTTGGCATTTTGATTCGAAAAAACAAAAATCTTATACCTTCCTAATAGGAATTTGTACTTCTTTCTCAAAAAAAATATGACCTGAGTGTCACACCTAAGATTGATCCGTGTATTCTGAATATAACAATTCGAATTGATCGTTTTTTCAATCTTAAAAATTAATGTAATGAAGTACAGTTTGTTCAAAAATATAAGTTTTATAGTTTTTCTGCTTGTAGCATTTAGTGCTTGCGGACCCGATAATCTGGATATGACAGATTTGGATAAGGATGAAAATGATCCAGATGTGGTTATCTGCAATATGACTGTGACGATTGAAGAATCCAATCAAGGGCCAGCGCATCTTAATTCTGTGGTTGAGGATGGCACCCCACCCTATACGTATTTGTGGTCAACAGGCGATACAACTCCAATTATAGGTTTAAACGCTAATGGTTTGTATTCTCTTGAAGTTACTGACAGTGAAGGCTGTGTAGCAACGGATTCAATAGAAATAGGAGATCCCTGTTTTGGATTTACCTGTATAATTGAAGAGCAACCTCCAGGTTCAGGTAACTTGGTTTGCAGTGTAAATGGTGGAAGTGGCCCTTATGCTTATGTTTGGTCTACAGGAGCATCAACAGCAAGTACCACAGTTAATACAGATGGAACGTATTCTGTAACAGTAGTGGATAGCGAAGGTTGTTTTGTTACAGGAATTATAGAAGTCGGTAATAATAATGATCCTTGTTTGGGTTTGGCTATGACGCTTGCAGAGCAACCTCCTGGCTCAGGAAACTTATTTTCTGTAGCAACAGGTGGAACAATTCCATATACTTACCTGTGGTCAACAGGTGAAACGACACAGGATATCGTGGTGAGTAGCAATGGTATTTATCAAATCACTATTACAGATGACCTTGGCTGTACTGTAACGAACGAGATAGAGGTGAATTTGAATGATCCATGTGCTCAATTTAATGCTGAGATAATAGAGGATCCTGTGGGGTCAGGAATGCTTGAGGCTGTAGCTATAGCAGGAACTGCTCCGTATACCTATAGCTGGTCAGATGGTGCTACAGGAGCTACAACTGAAGCCATAATTGATGGATCGTATTCGGTAACAGTTGTGGATGCGAATGGCTGTGAAGCTATTGATAGTTATGAGGTTGTCTTGGGGGCAAATCCTTGTCAGAATTTCTCAGTAACCCTGGCAGAGCAACCTCCAGGTTCTGGAGCAATATTTTCTTCCGTGACAGGAGGAACTGCTCCTTACTCGTATCTGTGGTCTACAGGTGAAACATCTCCAAACATTCAGGTGAATGCTTTAGGAACTTATACGCTTGTAGTTTCAGATGCAGCCGGCTGCGTATTTGCTGTATTTATTGAAATATAATATACACTGCACCATACATATCCATATGTGTGGTGCAGTTTAAAAATGGAAAATGCATATAGAGGAAGCACTCATACATTCTTGTAAAAAAAATGATGCAAAGGCACAGAAGCGTTTGTACATGCTGCTGCTTCCCTATCTAAGGGCAATTGTAAACAGGTACCTAAGGGATACATCCTATGAAAAGGATGCCTTACAGGAAAGTTTCGTCAAGATTTTTAAGACCATGAATTCTTTTGATCAGCAAAAAGGTGAATTGAAGTCCTGGGCAGTAAGAATTACCATAAATACTTGTCTGAATCTAAACAAGCGTTTGATCGGACAACCGACTGAAGCATTAGAATCTGCTGAATATGTTCAACCTACTGAATCAAAGGCTCAGGCAGTGGACAGAAAAGGAATATTATTGAAGGTATTAAAGGATATGCCTCCCGATTATTCAGCAGTTTTTAATCTCTTTGTAATTGATGGTTATGATCATCAGGAAATAGCAGAGATACTCTCTATAGAGCCTGCATTATCCCGTAAAAGACTGAGTAGAGCAAGAGTTTGGTTGAGATGGAATGAACCAACTATTAATCCATCTTCAATGGCAAAAAAGAAATAATATGAATCCTTTAGAAGAAGAATATAAGAATAAGTTCAGCGATGAGCAGTTGTCTTCGAATGGTTTCGAAGCAGAGGGACTATGGGGTGCCATTTCTGAAGAACTTCATGCTGAACCTAACAATAAGGTGAAACCATTATGGTGGGTTTTTATACCTGGTATAACGATTATGTTCACAGTTGGTTTTTGGATTATCCCAAATTGGAATTCCCAAGAGGATATATTGAAAGTCGAATCTACTTCCGAGATTGAAGTACCATTAGATGCCGCCTCTGTTGCTATTGATGAGGTGGAGGAATCCTTTGCCTTAGGTGCTATGGAGACTGAAAAAACAGATCTTGTTCAAGAGACAGTTAAGCAAACGGATCTTGTTCGAAAGGAATTAACAAAAACAAATCTTGTTCGAAAGGAAGTAACACAAACGGACCTTGTATCTGTAAAAGCCGATCCTACAACAAAATCTAATACTACATTAAAGACTTTAGAAAGTCCCCTTGTGATAGCTGTTGATGAGGGTGAGTATTATAAAGAGATTCCTCCTTCAAATGCTATAAATCGTGCCGATAAAAATGAGGCTCTTGTTGTAGATTCTTTGGCATCAGACCAGGGGATGTCCGATATTGTTGGATTGACTATTAGAGAGAAAGAACAGTTGCCAAAGCTTGCTCCTATTGATGGAATGAATCCACCATATCTTGAGTTAAGTGCTGTCGAACTTCCAATTCTTAAAGAGCAACCAGCGCTTTTAGGTAAAGATCAAATAAAGGCAAAACGAAATACTCCTGCTATCTACCTTCAGCTTTATGGGGGTACTAATTTTATGGATATGAACTACAAAGGGGAAAGTAATGAGCAGATAGTTGATTTGAAAAATCAGACCGAGCGTATATTTCCATCTACTCAATTCGGTGTAAAAACAGATGTCCAATTTAGCAGTGGCTTTTCAGCACATATCGGAGTAGAATATCAGCAGCACCGAGCGGTCTTTGAAATAGAGCAAGAAAATCCTGTGAGTATTTTGTTGGATGATCAACTGATTAGAGTTTGGCTGGATGGAACAAGCTTAGATACACTGGCAAAAGAGTATGGCTCAGTGCTCGTGAATGGTATTGAAACAAGACGGGTTATCCATAATAATAGCTATAAAATGCTAGGTTTACCTGTAGGAGTAGGTTATTCTAAGCAAATTGGAAATGTAAAATTGGGTCTTGAAGGAGGTCTATACCTTGGATTTATTTTGGATCAAAATGGAAAAACCTTAGATGCTTCCGAGCAAATCGTTTCATTTGATGCACAAAGTGATGATCGACACCTTAATGATGTAATGTTAGGATATCGGGTAAGTCCATCTATAGAATTCCCCGTTAAGTCTGATTTGTCCATAGAATTAAGTCCTGAGATCAGCGGTTTTTCCAGTCAGCAAATTGTTGATTCTGCCGTTCATTCAAGTCCTTTAATATTAAAAATGAATATTGGTGTCAAATACCAGATCAAATAAAGAAATAAGTTAATTGGGCTATATTTAGTATCTTCTGATTCAAGTGTATTTTATCAACTTAAATTACGTTTATGAACCAGGTGACTTCCAGTCTAATAGCCCCTTTATTACTTCTTTTCTCAAGTCTTTCATATGGGCAACGATTTGATCCCATTAAGGATTATCAAAAATATATCGAGGATGAAAAAGTTATTGCTGAAAACAAGTTAGCAGCAAGGTCTTCATTTTCTCCCTACCATACTGAAAATGGAGCAGCTACAGGTGTACCAGTTTATTATAAGTTGTTGAGCGGCACTTGGAAATTCAATTGGGTTCGCAATCCTAAGGATCGTCCTGTGAACTTTGTAGGGAAATCCATTGATGTAAGCGAATGGGATGATACGCCGGTACCTTCCAATTGGGAAGTGCAGGGGTATGGGATTCCTATTTATGTGAATCATCAGTATGAATTTGCAGATCATAAAGCACCGATTGCTGAGGATATGGAATTCATCGACAATATCTATCCGGCTGATCCTGGAAATGTACCTGATAACTATAATCCGGTTGGAACCTATGTCCGATCTTTTACTCTAGATAAATCATGGAGAAATAAACAAACAATTTTACATGTTGGTGCGATGAAATCCGGAGGCTTTGTATGGTTGAATGGACAGTATATTGGATATTCTCAAGGTAGTAAGTTACCTGCTGAATTTGACCTAAGTGGAGCTTTACGGAAAGGTGAGAATCAGCTAGTGATACAGTTGTTCAGGTGGACAGATGGTGCATATCTGGAGTGCCAGGATTTTTGGCGTATCAGTGGTATTGAGCGGGATGTATATCTATATGCCAGACCGGATATTCAAATCGATGATTTTGACTTATACACCGGATTGGATAAATCCTATGAAGATGGTGTTTTTGAAATGGATCTTTATTTGAAGAATAGAGGTGAAAATGTAAGGGAAGTTAATGCTGAAGTGAAGATCGTGGATGAGCAACTAAACACGATCTTCAGTTCAAAGGAAACAATAGATCTTTCTAATGAGGCCGTAGTCAATTTTGAAACCACATTGAGTAACATTAAACAGTGGAGTGCTGAACATCCAAACCTGTATAGATTGGATGTTCGTTTGACGGATAAAAAGGGCGAACTGATCGAGCAGACTTATCGAAGAATAGGATTCAGGTCGGTTGAAATTACCAATGGATTACTTTTGGTCAATGGGCAGCGTATCACTTTGAAAGGGGTGAACACCCATGAGACAGATCCTAACACTGGGCATGTAGTTTCTGAGGAACTGATTATGAAGGATATCCTCCTGTGGAAGCAGAACAATATCAATGCGGTACGCCTAAGTCATTATCCAAGAGGCAGACGTTTTTATGAGCTATGCGATGAACATGGAATCTATGTAATCGATGAGGCGAATATAGAATCCCATGGGATGTATTATGGTGAACATACTTTGGGTGCTAAACCCAATTGGGAAGATGCACATCTGGAACGTATGGAGCGCATGGTCATTAGAGATCGAAATCACCCTTCGATTATAATATGGTCTATGGGGAATGAAGCTGGGAATGGCATCAATTTCTATGAAGGCTATAAGCTGATCAAATCTTTGGATAAGATGAAGCGACCAATTCAATACGAGCGATCCTATAAAGCGGAGGATGGAAACCTGTTTGACATGGATTGGAATACCGATATCATTGCTCCAATGTATCTAAGCCCTGCTAAATTTGAAGAAATGGGTAAAGCACTGACCGATCGACCTTTTATTCCTTGTGAATATGCTCACGCCATGGGAAACAGTACGGGTAATTTTCAGGATTACTGGGATGTAATCGAATTATATGACAACCTGCAAGGAGGATTCATCTGGGATTGGGTGGATCAGTCTATTTATAAGTTCAATGAAGAGGGGCAGCGATTTTATGCCTATGGTGGAGATTATGGAGAGGGTATGCCTTCAGATTATACCTTTTTGAACAATGGTATTGTTTTTCCTGATCGTAGTCCTCAACCAGGATTGTATGAGGTGAAAAAAGCGCATGAGTTTATCAATTTCAAGGTGAAGGGTATAAGCAAAAACAATGAGCTAAGGATACTTGTCGAGAATTTGTATGACTTCACAGACCTGGATTGTTTTGATATGCATATTCAGGTAAAAGCAGATGGTCTTGTATTGGATTCTATGACTTACACAGTTGAGGTTCCTACGCATACGGGTAAGCTAATTCGTGTACCCTTAGGGGGCATTAAGTTTGAAGCAAATACAGAATATTTTGTTGAGTGTTCTGCTCGCTTGAAAAATGATTGGGGACTGCTGGAGGCAGGATATGAAGTGGCTAAAGAGCAACTGTATCTGGATGAAAAATTTGAACAGCAAGCTATCGCTTTGGATAAAGGCAATACATTGAATTACACAGAAGGTAAGGAGCAGCTGGTTGTTAGTAATGAAGACTTACGCTTCGTATATGATATTGCGAAGGGCCAATGTGTTTCTTATGTATGGCAGGGAAAAGAGTTGCTCAAGGATGGCAAAGGTCCGGAGCTCAATCTATGGAGATCTGTTACTGATAATGATTATGGGAATGGGATGCATAGAAAGAATATTGCCTGGAAATATGCTACTTCTATGAAAGAAGTGAAAGGCTATGAACTTAGGGTAGTGGATGAGCAAACGATTGAACTCAGTCAGGAGTTTTGGTTGCCAGCAGTGGAAACAACCTTTGTAATTAAATACAGGGTTCATGGGAATGGTGTGGTACAGGTTTCATCCAAGTTATCTGAGACAGACCATAAATACGATATCCCAAGAATCGGTGTGCGCATGCAGATACCAAAGGAATATGATCAGTTGAGTTTTTATGGACGTGGCCCATGGGAAAACTATCAGGATCGAAAAGCCTCTACCTTCATTGATGTTTATCAGTCCTCTGTTTCAGATCAGTACGTACCTTATATCCGACCTCAGGAAAATGGATACAAGGTGGACACTCGGTGGTTTGCAGTATTGAATGAAGATCGCAGCGGATTGTTGGTTGTGTCTGCAGATGATCAAGGTTTAGGTTTTAGCGCGCTTCATATGGAAAATGAAGATTTTGACATGACAAATGGCTGGGACTATAATGGAGCTAACCGAAGTAAGCATACCTTCGATATTGTGGAAAAAGATCTAGTGCAGTTGAATATTGATTTGGGTCAGCGAGGTCTAGGTGGAGATGACAGCTGGTGGGCATTACCGCAAGAGGAATATCTTTTCAGAGGCAATCAGGAACATAGTTATAGTTTTTATTTAGTGCCTGTTGAATCAGGGGAAGAATTTAATCTTATGGAATTGGCCAAATCGATTCGATTTGCAGAATAACAAAAAATGCGTGCTTGTTCAAAGCACGCATTTTTTGTTTAATCTCTTCGGTCAACCACTACCAGTTTACTAATCTTCAGTTTATTCGAAGATCTCAGTTGCAGGGTGTATATACCTGGACTTAAATTATATGGACTTAAGTCCAAGGAGCCTCCAGCTCCAATAAAGGAATTACTGATAAGTTTTCCAGAGGATTTGTAAATAGAACATTCCAATCGCTCATCATCAAACCCTGTGAATCGTATACTGCCCGAACTTAACACAGGGTTTGGATAAAATTGAATCTCAGATGATGTAGGCGCTTTTTCAAGGGATACAGGTATACCACCGATATTGATATTATCAACATAAAGCGCCTGTCCGTAATCATTTATATTGGTAAACTTGATCTGTACATTATCCTCATTCAGATAGGCACTTAAATCTACCTGATCCGTTCGCCATTGATTGGCTTCTGGTACAAAGCTAGCAGCTGTAACATCCGGAGCAGTAGCCAAATCCGTTCCTCCTTTGATATAAACTTCTGTCCAGTTTAAACCACAATCTGTGGATACAGAGACGCTCAGACTATCTGCGTATGCCGCTGAATATTTGGCATATGCAACATCAAAACTCAACAAAGCATCTTCTTCCTGCAAATCAAACAAGCTTACAGGGGCAATAATATCAAATCGACCGCCCTCCTGACTAATTGAGAAATTGTCCACAT
>OMKD01000342.1 GCA_900299495.1 Sphingobacteriales bacterium | reverse complement strand
TTGATCAATATTGAACCCTTTTTGTTTATACTCTTCAACCTTTCTTGCAGTCACCTCAATAGTATCGTCCGTAGAATCATCCAAAATGTGAATTTCAAATCGATCCTTAGGATAATCCATCTTACAGATGTTATCAATCAAGCGTTCAACAACAAAGCGTTCATTGAATATTGGAAGCTGAATGGTTACAAAAGGCCATTCTTCAGGTAGTACTGTTGATTTTTTTTCTTTTCGTTGCTCTCTGTGATGTTTAAGATAATGAAAGAGCAGGGTGAATTGCATGAGGCAATAGACCGTGATATAGGTCAATGCCAAGGTATAAATGATCAGAATGATATGATATAGGATACTCATTGTCCAGTGTGCTTTTCTAGATTAGTTTGAATATTGTCCAAAGTATTTTGTGCCCTGCAAGTATGGTCCCTTTTATCGTCCCTGAAATTTTAGAGACTCCAATTCTTTGACGATAATTTACAGCTATTTCCTTACAATTCATGCCTAGTTTGGCTGCTTTTACCTGCATTTCGACCGTCCAGCCAAAATCAGGGTCTTCCATGTTTATTTTTAGTAGGCTATCGTATTTTACCGCACGGAATGGACCAAGATCTGTAAAGTGATAGCCATAGATACGCTTGATTAAGGTCGTCGCCAGCCAATTACCAAAAATCTGTTGTGGAGTCATAGAGCCTTTCTCCAGATTCCCCAAAGCTCTGGACCCAATAACCAATTCCATATCTTCTTCAATAATTGGCTTTACTAAGAGCGGTAATTGCTCTGGGTAGTCTGAATAATCTCCATCTATAAACACTATGATATCCGGTGGATTACTTTTAGCAGCAATATATTCCATGCCTTTCAGGCAGGCAGAACCATAGCCTTGTTTGCTTGCCAGTAAAACGGTAGCACCTGCATTTGTTGCAATTTCATGGGTCCGATCACTGCTGTTATTGTTACATACGATGATTTCTCTAATCTTTTCTTTAGGAAGATCGTTTATAACCTGTGCAATGGAGTTTTCCTCGTTGTAAGCAGGAATTATGACATCTATGACTGCTTTTTCATTCATGGCTTAAAAAAAGTAAAATTAAACTATAAATTTGCCTTTGCTCGTTAAAGAATTAGATAAAATCTAAAAGTTTACTAAATGCGTCACTTATCTGTTTGGGTCTTAAGTCTTATCGCTGGACTTTTTCTTTTGGAATCCTGTCAATCGGACGATGGATTTATCACTGATCGTTCAGCAAAGCTAGAATTCTCAGTAGATACCTTAAGATTTGATACCGTTTTTACGGAGTTAGGTTCTGCAACTCGTTTCATACGTGTGTATAACCGAAATGATCAGGCTATTCAGGTAAGTAAGATACAATTGGAAGAAGGAACAAATTCTTCCTTTCGTATTAATGTAGATGGTATTCCGGGCAATAGTATTGAAGATGTTGAAATTCCCGCAAATGATAGTATTTACATCTTTACTGAGGTAACCGTTGATCCGGATGCTCCGCTTTCGGAATCTCCTTTTGTGATTACAGAAAGACTATTGTTTGAGACGAATGGCAATGACCAGCAGGTCTTGTTGGAGGCCTGGGGACAAAATGCCAATTATATTCCGTCAAGATTTGATAAAGGTACATTCTCTTTGATATCCTGTGATTTTGGAGAGATTGTTTGGGATGATCCAAAGCCCTATGTAATCTATGGAATCCTGTTTATTGATAGCTGTACGCTGAATATTCCGGCAGGTACAGAAGTGTATGTACATGGAGGGCTCGCCTTGGGAGAAAATGAAGATGGAAGTAATTTTGCCTACAACGATGGTGGAATTTTTGTTCTGAAAGATGGTCAAATCCAAGTAGACGGAACCGTCGATCAGCCCGTTGTTTTTCAAGGAGATCGCTTAGAAGAGGTATTTGCAGAAGAGGCTGGCCAATGGCGAGGAATAAATCTTTCAGGAAGTACGGGCAATACCTTTAACTATGCTGAAATCAAGAACGCACTCTATGGCGTATATGTTGATTCTGCTTCGGCAGTTACTATAAAGAACACGAGTATCCATCATACTTCAGGTCCTGCTATCTTCGCAAGGCATAGTAGTGTGTCTAGTGAGAATAGTCTCTTTTACGAAAATGCAAGTCGCGCTGTTCAATTGACCTATGGAGGAAATTACAACTTCAAATATTGTACCATGGCCAATTACGGCTTCGGATTTGACAGCCGTGCACTTAGTCTATCAAATGGTACTTGTTTGGATCCATTATGTGCTCAATTCGCGACTAATGGAATATTTGCAAGGTTTGAGAATTGTATCCTAATGGGGTCAAGTTCTGACGAAGTTTCTATGACAGATTTCTTGCAAGGGGGATCATTTTTTGATTTTAATGTAAGATTTGATCATTGTATTGTTCGTGTTGAAGATATGCTTGATCCGATAGACGGCTCTTTTCCTAATTTCTTTGAGGATTATGCATTTGACTGTATAAATGCCTCTTTTTCAGATATTTTGTTCGCTGATGTGTCAGAAAACATCTATGAATTGGATACCCTTTCCATAGCGGAAGGGCGCGCAAAGATTATTTCATCCATCCAAAAAGATTTCGCTGATAGAGAAAGAGATTCAACCAATCCGGATATTGGTTGTTTTGAATATCAGTATGAGTAAGAAAGTATCAATTCTGGGTTTAGGGTGGTTAGGCCTTCCGCTTGCAAAAAAATGTAGGCAAGAAGGCTTTGAGGTTAGTGGTAGTACGACAAAGACAGATAAGGCCAAAATGCTAAAGCATAAAGGCTATGATGCAGTGGAATGGAGGATGGGTGAGCCTTTGAAAAAGCCACTCAAAAAATCAGATTGCTACATTATTAGCGTTCCGCCATCAAAAGTGGAGGGATATTCCGAAAAATTAATAGCACTTTTAGCAGAGTTACCTAGCAGAGCTTTTATTATTTTTTGTTCAAGTACTTCGGTGTATGGACAACAAAATGGAATATTGGATGAGCAGTCCAGTCTTATTGCAGATAGAAAATCTGGAAAAGAATTGATCCTAGCAGAGGAGGCTATTCAGGAGCGTTTTGAGAAGCGAAATTGTATACTAAGAATTTCAGGGCTAATAGGTCCAAAGAGACATCCAATTTTTAAACTTTCCGGAAAGGAAACCAGCTTCCCGGGAGATGAGACCGTAAATCTCGTTCACCAGGAGGATATTATATCCATAATGGTTAAGATCTTGAAAAGTTGGGATGCTTTGGATCTTGAAAGACCGTTGGCTGGAGTGTACAACTTAAGCTCTGGCGAAAAGTATTCAAAGAGTAAATACTACAACATAATAGCCAGTAAATTTGGACTGGTGCCACCTATCTATTCAAAGGTCAGCAGACCTAATATGGAGCGTTTTGTATCCAATGAACGGGCCAGAAGAAGGTTTAATCATACATTTAAGTCGATTTTAGAGTATAGACTTTAAGGAAACAGCCTAATATTTTTATATTTAAGAACCATTTTAATTCAATTCAAACTAACAAAGTAATGAGAAACTTGTTTATCGCGCTTGTTGCGCTTGTATTTTCTGTAGGTGCTCAGGCGCAAATTACTACACCTGCTCCTTCTCCTGCATGTACTATGATGCAAAAGGTTGGGATGTGTGATATCACGCTAGAGTACTCTAGACCTAGTTTAAAGGGAAGAACTGTTTTTGCTGAGGATGGTCTGGTGCCATTTGGAAAGATGTGGAGAACAGGTGCTAACAAAAACTCAATGGTTACGTTCTCAACTGATGTAATGATCGATGGTCAGGACGTTAGCGCTGGAACTTATTCAATCTTTACAATTCCTTCTGCTACAGAGTGGACAGTATATTTCTATACTGATACTGAGAACTGGGGAAATCCAGAAGCTTGGGATGAAGCTAAAGTAGCTGCAACAGTAAAAACTGCTCCAATTAAGCTTGATGCTACTGTTGAGTCTATGATGTTTGTTATCGAAGACATCACAATGAACTCTTGTAATTTAGAGTTGGTATGGGAAAACACAATCGTAAGAGTTCCTGTATCTATGGCAACGGATGCTATCGTTTCTGCTTCTATTGACAAAACATTGGCTGGTCCTACAGCAAGAGATTATTATTTGGCAGCTAGATACTACCTGGATTCAGATCATGAAGATATGGAGAAGGCAGCAGAGTGGGCAGCTAAGGCAAATGAAATGTCTCCTAAGTACTGGCAACTACGTGTTGAAGCACTTATCCTAGGAAAATTAGGTCGTTACCCACGTGCTATCGAGGTGGCAAGAAGTTCTGCTGCGATGGCAAAAGAAGCTGGTAATGATTCTTACGTTCGTGCAAACAATGCATCAATTGCAGAGTGGAATAAGAAACTTTCAGGTACTGAAGGTAAGATCAAAACAAGCGGTTCTAAGATGTAATATCTTATCGTTTAGCATAAAAAAAGGGACTGAAAAATTCAGTCCCTTTTTTTATTATATACTATCTAGAGCTTCATCTGAAAAACCTGGTTTTTCAGGTTCTTCTAGCATAAATGGTTGGATTATACTTGCAATAATTAGAACAAGTACTCCTCCAATAAGATTGAGCCATAGGAAAGCTAAATCTGTAAATGAGTAGATACAAACAATTATTGTCTCCGTAATTAATGCTGCTACAAAAACGGCATTACCTTTTACCCATTTCAAGAAGAAAGCGGTTAGGAATATACCAAGTATAGTTCCGTAGAATAAAGATCCAATAATGTTTACCGCTTCTATAAGGTTGTCAAATAAACTTGCAACCATGGCAAAGCATAGTGCTATACATCCCCAAGCTACTGTGAAAATTCGACTCATGTTCAGGTAGTGCTTATCGGTCTGATTAGGATTGAATACCCTTTTATAAAAATCGACCATAGTCGTAGTTGCTAAGGCATTAAGCTCTGAAGCAGTGGAAGACATAGCTGCTGAGAAAATGACAGCAAGCAATAGTCCTATAAGTCCCACTGGCATGTAGTTTAGGATGAAGTTTATGAAAATATAATCGCCATCCTCTGTATCCAATCCATCATCTGTTGCTGTGATCAATGCACGGGCATCACTTCTAAGGTCTTTTTCTTTTGCATCTAAAGCATGAACGGAGGATATACTATTTTTCAATGCTTCAGATTGTTCAGCATCCATATTGTCCAGCATCACACGAATAGCTGCTTGCTTTTTATTGAATACGGCAAGGTGTTCTTCTTCCAGCTTTTTAAAGGCTTCAGCATTTTCAGATGCATAAACAGCTTCCACATTTCCAGGATTAAAGTGCAGTGGAGCTGGCTTAAATTGGAAGAAAATGAAAACCAGAATACCCACGAATAATACAAGGATCTGCATGGGGCCTTTGATGATACCATTGAAGATTAGTCCCAGTCGACTTTCATTAAGTGATTTACCTGAAAGGTATCGTTGAACCTGAGATTGGTCTGTTCCAAAATAGGATAGGAATAAGAAAACCCCTGCCAATAAACCCGTCCAAATCGTATACTTCTCCGTTAAATCAAATTTGAAATTTATAATTTCAAGCTTGTCCAATTTTCCTGAAATATGCAATGCATCGGTAAATTGTATATCCGCTGGTAGTTTATAGATAATAACACCTGCAGCTATGAACATACCAGTAAGTATGATGATCATCTGCTGTTTTTGCGTTACACTTACCGCTTTCGTTCCACCCGCAACCGTGTAAATAATTACGAGTATACCGATAAACAAGTTGGTTTGCTCCAAAGGCCATCCTAGTATCGAGGATAAGATGATCGCCGGAGCAAATATGGTGATACCCGCTGCTAAACCTCTGGAAACCAAAAAGAGGAATGCCGTAAACATTCTGGTTTTAAGATTGAATCGTTGTTCCAGATATTCGTAAGCGGTGTATACATTTAATTTATAATAGATCGGTAGAAAGAATACACAGATAATAACCATGGCAATAGGCATGCCAAAGTAAAATTGTGCGAATCCCATTCCATCCTGAAAGGCTTTTCCAGGAGTCGATAAAAAAGTGATCGCTGAAGCTTGAGTGGCCATTATAGAGAGACCAATGGTCCACCACTTCAGGTCTTTATCTCCCATTAGGAAGCTTTTTACATTATTTACTGATCGTGTTTTCCAGATGCCATATCCGACAATACTGAAAATTGTTCCAAGCATGATCAGCCAGTCCAGTGTGCTTAATTCCATGAATATGACTATGAGAAGTAATTAAAAAAGAGGTAGAAACTTACCAGTAAAATAAAATGTATTAGGAGAATGACCTTGTACAGCCTTTCCCAAGTCCCCAAAAATGGAGGAGGGGTATCTTGTTCGTTGTTTTTATTTGTAGTTGCCATGTTTAATTATTTTTTCCAAGTGAGATCATATTTGCAAACAGTCTATAGGCACCTGGTACACCAGCGGGTAGTTCTCTAAAGAAAGACAAACCGGTATACACGTAATAACCTTCTCCAATTTCAGCAATCAGTAATCCTCCATTTAAAGGATCCTCTCCTTTATCATTACAGGATAAAATTGCGGTATAGTCTTCAGACCATTCATTCGGGAAATACAATCCTCTTTCCTGAACCCAGTTGTTGAAATCACCCGCATGTAGTTTATTCGGCATCTTCATCACTGGATGATTTTCTGCCAAAACACGAATCTCTGCATGTTCATCGGATACTCTTTTACGGCTAATGGAAAGTGGTAGGGGAGGTATTTCATCTTTCGACATCTTAAGCCCCCAAGTGGTATTGTATTGCACAATCATAGTTCCACCCTGCTTCACATATTCGAAAAGCGTTTCATTCGCAAATCTAAGTTCCTGTATAGTGTTATATGCTCTGATTCCAAGAATCAAAGCATCATATTCAACCAGTGTTTTTAGTGGAGTATTTGCATCGATGATATCTACCTGATAACCGATTTGTTCTAAACTTTCAGGTACTTCATCGCCTGCTCCCATTATATATGCAATCTTATCTCCATTGATTTGAAGATCTATTTTTACAGCCTTTGATTTTGCAGGTAGTAATATGGATTGTGTAGGGATATGATCATATTCGATTAGTGTTAGTGAACGATCATAAGTTTTACCATTAGCATCTATGTAGGCAGAGATTTCTACTTCTGAGGCATCATTAGGTGGATAAAGCATAAACTCAAAGGTTTGGCTTTGTCCTTTTCTACCCAAAGCAACCGGATAGTTTGCCGGTTTTGTACTCCATCCTTCAGGTAAGTTTAATTGAACTGTACCTTCAAAGTTATCCACACCCGCTTTAACATTTACCGTCATTGGTTTTGGATCCTGATTCCCGAAAATAAATGCGGGTTCCTCAATGCTTACGAAAGCCTCTGGTAGGATTTCGAATGGTTGATAGATTTCTCCCTTCACATTATCTGTGTACTTGTATTCAAGTGCCTTTTCAAAGGAGATGTAAGCACCCTGAATTTCAAATAGGAATCTGGCTTTTAGCGCTCTTGGCGTTTCAGGTAAACCTCTTAGTAAAAGGTCTTCCACTTTGTACATCCCCAATTCAGGCTCATCATTCAACCAATAAGGACTTGTATAGTCCATGTCAGCAGGTATTTCTATCAGTTTTGAGAAGTTATAAACTTCGTTTTCAGTAAGGTTTGAGTTGATCATAGTATCCTGACCCATCGGCAGATATTCGATTTTGACCAAGCGACTTTTAACAGAAGAACGATTCGTAATTTCAATATCTAATGCCTGCGTTTGTCCAGGTGAAGAGTATGGAGATTCCATGATCACATCAATATAAAGTCCCATTGACTGCTTGATGATCTCCTTGACTGCAGCAAGCTTTTTAGCCTTCCACTTATTATCAGGCATCATGTAGATCATATCATGAACCTCCAGTAAGGCAGGAACCGAAAGCGATGGATCTTGTAAGCTATAGTTCTTAAGAATTTGGCCAATTTTTTCACCAATTCGTTCTCCTCCTTTAATACGATTCCAGGACATATCAATTCCTTCAAATGGATTGGTCTTGTCTGCTGGCATATCTCCTTCAAGGATTTCAAGATATTCTATTGTGCTACCACGGGTTGGTGTTCGTCCCATACCCTGACATTTGTGCATACTTCTACTTTCTGCAGCAATTTCTGTATTTGACTTTCCGATAACCGGATAGAATGTACCTACGTCTACTGTGCAAAGATTTGATTTGTCCGCCTTGGCAAAGTTTTCTTTTGATCCATAGAACCACCATGAAGTATTAAGGAATAATCGAGTAGGTGTCCATGGTTTTACATGCTCTAATTGTTCTGGAAACAATCTTGGACTTCCAGCCATGTTGAATGCTTCAACGGATAACATTGCCGAAGAGGTATGGTGTCCATGCGTGGATCCTGGTGTTCTGTGATTAAATCGATTGATAACTACATCTGGTTGCAATTTTCTGATGGTCCAGATTACATCCTCCAATACCTCTGCTTTGTTCCAGATATTCAGGGTTTCATCAGGGTGCTTGGAATAACCAAAATCATTAGCTCTGGAGAATAACTGATTTCCACCATCCACTCGTCTTGCAGCCAATAATTCCTGTGTTCTGATGATTCCTAGAAGTTCACGTATTTCTGAACCAATCAGGTTTTGGCCTCCATCTCCTCTGGTCAATGACAAATAGGTAATATCTAAGTGCTTTTCATTGGATAAATAGGAAATCATTCGGGTATTTTCATCATCTGGATGTGCAGCAACAAAAAGGACTGTACCGACGGTGTTTAATTTCTGAATATCTGAGAAGATTTGTCCTGCTGTTTTTTGGGATTGAGCATCAACCTTGCTTAAGACTAAAGAAATTAAAAAGATAAGGAATGTTGATTTTTTCATTAAATATAAGTTTTGCTGTATTGTAATGGTCCGTTGTAGTCTCTTTTCGACTATGTAAATTAAGGTAATTTATACACATCATAGGTCTATAAAGTTGTAATTCCGTATTGATACCAAAAAAAGGTAGTTTTTTGCTGTTTCCCGAAATTAACATTGTATAGAAATGGAATGTAAATTTCAAGACATCCTGCTTGGTGTGTAAAGTCTATATTATAAGGACAAAACGTATGAACATGAACAAAACACTAACACACCTAATGGTGCTACTGGCATCATTATTTATATACTTGCCTGCCGATGCTCAAAATATGAGTGAGCGAAAAGTCGAAAAAGTATTTAAGAAATTAAACCTTGAGATAGAAGGTGATGAAGGCGTCTGGATGGTCAATTTTTCCGATAGATGGGTGTTGGTCTTTGCAGATGATTCTGCTGACAGAATGCGTATTTTTACTCCAGTGATCAGTAGAGATGAAATAGGTTCTGATGAATGGGAACGTATGTTGGAAGCTAATTTTCACACTGCGCTTGATGCAAAATATGGTTTGTATAATGAATACGTGATTTCTGTTTTCTCCCATCCTCTTAGTTATTTGGATGAATTTCAGATTATCAGTGCGCTTGAACAAGTGGTTAATTTGGCAGATACCTTTGGTACTTCCTATGCGAGTACGTCTATTTTATTTGGAAAAGCTGCTGAGCGTTCAACAAAAGATGATACTGTAGCAGATGGAAACCTCCGGATCAATCAAAGACCCGGAGGCGGTATTGAAAACTAATTCTTAACTGTTTTCTTTTTGTTCTTTTAGTGCTACTTCCTGAACGGCTTTGCCCACTTTCCATGCAACAGACTCATTAAGTGTTGGTGGAATGATTGCATCTGCCGTTGGATTAGTGATATGGTCAGCGATAGCAAATGCAGCGGCAAGTTTCATTCCATTTGAAATTTGCTTAGCTCTTGCATCCAAAGCTCCTCTGAAAATACCAGGGAATCCTAATACATTGTTGATCTGATTAGGAAGATCTGAACGACCTGTTCCTACGATAGCAGCTCCACCTTTCTTTGCTTCTTCCGGCATAATCTCTGGGATTGGATTTGCAAGTCCAAAGATTATAGAATCTTTAGCCATCGTTTTGATATCATCGGCAGTAAGTAAGTTACCAACACTTACACCAATAAATACGTCAGCGTCAACAAGTGCATCTCTAAGATCACCTTGCTTATTGTCTATATTCGTATAATTTAAGATCTCCTGCTTTGCAGAATTCAGATTGTCTCTGTCTCTATGCACGATTCCTTTACTGTCACAAAGGATTACATCCTTTACAGCCACACAACTATCGGTATCATCCATGTTGACACAACGAAGAAGTTTTGCGATAGCAATACCTGCTGCACCAGCACCATTGATTACTACTTTTAAGTCAAATAGGTTTTTCTTTACAACTTTAGCTGCGTTGATTAATCCTGCTAAAACAACGATTGCAGTTCCGTGTTGATCATCATGGAAAACAGGAATACCAATATCCTGAAGTCTTTCCTCTACTTCGAAACTTCTTGGCGCTGCAATGTCCTCAAGATTGATTCCTCCAAATACAGGAGCAATAAGCTTAACTGTTTCGACGATCTTATCCACATCCTGAGTATCCAGGCAAATTGGGAAGGCATCGATATTTGCAAATCTTTTGAAAAGCATTGCTTTTCCTTCCATTACAGGAATAGAGGCATGTGCTCCAATATTTCCTAAACCAAGAACTGCAGAACCATCACTTACGATAGCTACTGTGTTACTCTTGATTGTATAATCATAAACAGCCTCCACGTTTTCAGCAATTGCTTTACAAGGCTCTGCTACACCAGGAGAATAAACCAGAGAAAGATCTTCTTTTGTTCTAACATCGATCTTCGGATTTACTCTGATTTTTCCTTTTAAACGTCTGTGGAGATTCAAGGATTCCTTAAAATAATCCATAGTTATTTAGTTTCAATTTAGTTATTACATCTCTAATTAAAGAGGTGATCAAAGCGCATAAAAATCTAGAAACCTGTTAATCAGCGACTTGTGTCTATTGCTGATGAATTGGATAATTAAATTTTCTAGGCAGTGGGCAAAGTTAATTTGATTTGGCAAAAAATCAGTAAAGTTTGCAAGTAATGTTTCTGTAAAATGAACTTAGTGCTGATTTCTAATTTATTAGAACTTTACTCCTGCAGTTATACCAAGTAGTAGAATCCATCCCTGACCAACTTCTGCGCCATCTGTAACGATGTTTATTTCTCGCCCTAAGCTAATGGATGGTTGCAATATCCATTTGGCTGATTCCTTTAGAA
>OMKD01000341.1 GCA_900299495.1 Sphingobacteriales bacterium | reverse complement strand
TGGTAATTTACATCAGATATTCCAGATAACGGAGCCTGAGGAACATTATCAATAGCATACTGAATTAGAAAAGGAGCTTGACCTGTGAATGTTATATTTAAATCTACACAATCACCACTTCCTTCACATATAGAACCAACACCACTTAAGGTTGCAGTAGGAATCTCATAATTTGTTAGTGTTCCCACCCCTATTCCAGCTGCTGAACATCCATTAGCGTCAGTTACAGTAACAATTGTATATGTACCAGCATCAAAAACAGGAATGGTTGACGGAGAGTTATTTATTGTTAAGTTAAACTGATTAATACCATCGTGAGAAACCTCAACCGTCCAAGGTGCCTGCCCTGACAATACAAGGTCTAAGTTTAATGAATCTGTGGATTCAACACACTGGAATACATCTCCAGATATTGTTGCCGTGGGATTCTCATTAACAGTAACATCCATGCAAACCTGACTGGAACCGCATTCATTATAGAATTCTACACACAATGGGTTAGTGCCCGAGGCATTCCATTCTATATCAACATTACCTGTTCCTTGTCCAGATAAAATCGTTGCATTCGCCGGAATGATCCAAGCAATTGAATCAACATCTGATCCGGCAGTAATAGAGAATGAACCCGTGTCATCCAAACAATACGTATTATTACCTGTTATATTTGAAATCACTGGCACCGTATTTATCGCAATATCCTGACAGATTTGATTTGAAGGTCCACAACTATTCTCAGCTGTCACACAGATTTGAACACTGTCGGCACCCACAAAATCTACTAATATGGTATCTCCTAAATCATTGAAAGAGGCTCCCCCAGTTACACTCCAATTATAGGTAAACAAATCTGAAGTTGGTGTAAGCGTATAAGTCACAGAGGTATCAGTCGAACATACGATTTGATTACCTATTATGTTATCAAGCACAGGTGCTTCTCCAATCACAACATCTACACAATCCAATGCTGAGGTATCACAATCGTTGAAAGCACCAACACAAACCTGTCCAACACCTAAACTATCCCAGGTTACAACGATAGTATCTCCTGTTGCATTTGCTACAAACTGTCCACCTATAACATTCCAAGCAAAACCATCTTGAGGAACACCAGTAGAGGAAGGAATCACCGAATAGGTTCCTGTTTGGCCAACACCACAGATTTCATTGTCTCCGCTTCCATTCGGTGTATTAGGAAAGGCATTATCTTCTATAACAGTTACTGTTGCCATATCCTCACAGGTAACACCTGCAAAAGATTGTGAAACAGTTAGTGTGTAATCACCCGGCAAATTGACGTCTATAGTAAGTTGAGTAGGATCTGTTAATATCCCAGGACCCGTCCATGAATAAACCAAAAGACCACCTGGTTCAGGACTATTTGTAGATAATGAACCATCTAATGTTACAATAGTATCCGACCCACAACCTATTGGGTTTGGATCAAGTATATTGGCTTCAGCAAAAAGTACAGTTAGTAGCAATTGATCTTCTACATCACAACCATTTGCATCTTGATATTGATAGAAATATGTACCACTAGCACAGTAGTCCGTTCCGTTATAATTGTATGGACAATCCTCCTCACATATTGTTGTTAATTCAAAATTTGGTGGAGTGAAAGGATGCAGTCCAACGATAAGCGTTACCGAGGAATCACAACCCAACCAAGAGGTATAGTCACAAGTATAGGAACCAGGATTACCAATATATGGGAAACACTCCCAAGAAATAGACTCACCCAAACATATAAGTTCACTTTGAGGAGGATTCACAATTGGAACACTTACAATAGGATCAGAGGTTACAGGTAAAGTTTCAGCACATTCATTTGAACCTGTTACAGAAAGTATACCCGTACCTGCATTTAGTACATCAACTTCAATACAGTATTGTGTACCATCTGCATTTAAACCTAAGTCTGTAATTGTACCAATACTTGCACCTAGCCATGACCAATCATAGTCTTGGATACCTACACCAACATCTATACAATAAACCAATCCCTCTGCTCCTGGACAGACTTCAGTGGGGCCAGTTATTGGACCATTCAGCACTGGATCGACAGTTGGAGGACCTCCATTTAGCACATTTACATCATATGCGCAAAGTGCCCCAGAAAAACCATCTAACATTATGTAGTAAATATTACCAGGTGTAAGGCCAGTTGCATTTAAAGTAAAATCCTGCATATTGGGACTCGAAAAACAATTGGACACCGGTGTAAAACCACTTAGTGTCGAACAATCAGTTACTTCCCACATCACTCCCTGCAGTGAATTACTATTGGTACCACCTTCACACATTGTAGGAGCAATCTCAATTTGCATATCTGTAACATTAGCTACGAAAGAAAACCATTGGTTATTCTCGCAAGAAGAGTTTGGACAATCTGGAGCCTGAGAAAAAGGACAAGGATTTGAAGGTGGTGACGCAATTGTTTGTCCTGAATATTCATCAAGTTGATTGATATTACAAATTAGTGGAGCTGTGAAACAACCATCTGTTCCTGTAGATGGTGGATCGACTTGTGCCTTGAGTGTAGTTGTTATCAGGAAAAGTAGAAGTATACTTGTCCCAAGTAATCGCCATTTTGGACTCATAGTACTATTTCAGTTTTAATCATAACTGAATCACACAATGATTCAATACCGAATCAAGGTGATTCAAAATTGGAATATTAATGAAATAGAGGTCAGTCTGTAGAATTTTTCAACTCTGGGGCGATGAAGATTCTCTTATATTCTAAGGGTTTGAAAAAGAGAAACTTGTTTAAACAAAGGGGAACTTCTAAACTAATTAAAATAGTAACAGGATACAACTTTAAGTTGTTTTTTTAAATGTTAAAAAAAAGGCCACTGAACTTAATCAGTGGCCTTTTTTATAGACTTATTTTAACTCTTATCGAGTAAGTGCAATATCGCCTTTTACAATCTCTTTGGTTCCGTCAATCATTTCTACTTCCATGTAATAAACATAGACACCAGATTGACAATTTTGCCCCTCAAAACGTCCATCCCAATACATAGAACCTGACTGTGCTGGTAAGAAGTTATTCAGCTCATACACCTTAGTTCCCCAACGATCATAGATTTGGAAAGTGGTAATATTATCTACAAAACTTCCAACAGATATCTGTAATTGATCATTAACAACATCTCCATTAGGTGTAAATATTGTCGGTACATATACTTGAGCATCTTTCTCAACAAAAATGCTTAGTGCATCTGTCTCCTGACAACCTGCTGTTCCAACTGTCACTTCTATGTATACAGTATTGGTCGCAACGAAAGATATTTCATCACAATCTTCACAATCGTTGAAGTCAGATGGATACCACGTGATATTTGTTTGTTCACCTTCATTAAACAAATTAGCCTGAATCAAAATAGAATCATTATATCCTACAATACCATCATTAATTAGTTCTTTGTTATTAGGATTGTTATTATCTACAACAAATAAATCCAGTTCTACAAATACTTGATCAGGATCTTCAATATTCACATTGAACGGCTGACTTTCACACCCGTTGACATCCATAACAACTATATTATAATTCGCAGCATTCAGTGAATCAAACAGAGTCAGACTCTGGAAGCTTTCTCCACCATCAATAGAGTATAGATAAGGACCTTGACCTCCTTCAACTCCATCAAACAATACACTTCCGTTAGATGCTCCAAAACAATCCGGATCATCCAATACAAGCGATGGTACAAGTGTCTCTACAATGTTTCCGATGAATACCTCATCGCTATCAAAACAACCGTTCTCATCAACAACAGTAAGCGTGTAGGTTCCTCCCTGATCAATACTTGCAATTGCATCCTGCTGATCATTTAATTGAGTTTGCCCCAACTGCCAAGTATAGGTAACACCTGACTGAGTAGTCTGGGCACCACCAATATCAAGAATCAATTCATTACAAGTAATCGTTTGGTCAGGACCTGCATCTGCCACTGGATTTGCATTGACTATAACACTTACATCAGTTGCATCATCCGGACAAGTTGCCAGACCAACTACAGTATAGGTAAATGTATAAGTTCCAGGATTCTGATCCAATACATTGAATGTTCCATCTAGTGGATTGAATCCAGTATAATTTGCAGCTGAAGTCCAAACACCTCCTGCATCTTCATTTTGAATTAATTCTTCAAGATCTACAAGTACATTTTCACCCTGACAGAATTCAGGCATGTTAGTAATTGCTTCACCCGCATCACCAGGTACTACAACTACGATTTCAACCGGATCATTCAAATTAACTGAACAGTTCAAACCAGTTTCTAATTCTTCTGCAAGAATTAATTGATATACACCTGTTTCAGTAGGTTCGAATGAGATAAGATCTCCATCTTCAACACCAAGAATCTGATAAGAAACTAAATCTGGATCCAAAATAGTCAAATCAAATAATCCGTCAACATTTGCTGAAAACTCTACAAAAGCAGTTTCTCCAGCACAAATAGTTTGAGTTTCCTCAACAAATTCAGCTACTAAAGGACAGTATACGTGAATAATCAAAGGAGCTGAAACAGCTAAACACTGATCATTTACATCAACAAGACCGCCTCCAAGATCATCACCAAGAAGTCCGATCACATAATAATTAATACCGCAATCCATCGTATTTGGATCAAAAATAAATGATGGCGTCTGAGAAATTGCTACAGGGTTTGCAATGTTATTCACATCATCTGTCAAGATATAGTTCAATACATCATTACCATCAGCACCTAATATATCAAGTGCATCAAATTCGATCAAATCACCATCACAATAGTCAATATTACTAACTGCAAAATCCCCTATTGAAGTTATACAGCTACAATCAAGTAAAACTTCTAATTCGTCTACAACACAAGCATTTTGGTCAGAGATGTAGAATGTTTGAGTAATACCGCCAGCTACCTGATCACAAGCAAATGGATTAGATACAAACTGATTACCCGTTATTGTTCCTAGTGAAACTCCATTTTCATCAACTACAGTGTAAGTAGCAGGATCTCCATTTTCTATTGTGAATTCAACAATCAGTTCTTCATTGTCAAAATCTTCAATAACTATATCACTGCCGTCCACTGCTTCCGGAGAATCATTCACCATAATAGTTGCGGAACCTGAAACTGTCCCCACACATACTCCCTCAGCATCCATAACAGCAACCAAAGTATAAGTCGTGGTATCTGTAGGTGATAAATTAATTACATCAATCGCGCTATTCAGCGTATAATCCGTTTGGGTATTATCAAAGTCATTTTCAACAGTAACTGTCCATGGACTGACGCCAGCAGTGAATTCAAGATTCAAATCCATTGAACCACCTATACACAAATCTCCTCCTCCCGTTAAAATAGCATTAGGAATCTCAAAGAAGGTAACTTGATCAGTTCCAGCAATACTCAAACAAGGGTCAGTTAAATCAACATTGCCGTTTCCATCATCATCACCTGCAATTGCAGATACCGTGTATGGCTGACCATAAGTAAGTGTGTCTAAGACAAATTGATTTGATGCATCTGCATATTGTACTGGAACACCGTCTCCATTATGTAAGATATACTGTACAACATCATTACCATCAAGCTGATTAACTACACCTGTTGGATCAAAAGTAACGGTATCATTACATACCTGAATGGCATCCGGAACTATAGCCCCTACGTTTGTTATACAAGGACAGCTAGTTGAAGGTGCTTCTACAACAACTGGATCACAATTATTGAAATCGTCCACAACGAAGTAATATCCGTCTCCACAAGTAATATCCGCTGATACATATTGAGTAGTATTAATAGTATCAATCGGTCCATTTGCATCCGAAATCACATATGGCAAAGATCCTCCACTAATCTCAATGATTACTGTTACGAATGTATTATTAGCATTTATAGTAGTATCAACCGAAACAACTACTGGAGCATTATTCACAACGATATCAGCATTACCCGAGATCGTTAAATCACAATTATCATTTGAACCAGAGAACACTGTATAGTTGGTGGTCGTCGCCGGAGAAACCGTATGTATATATGGAGTCGTATTTATATCCGTAATTATTTCAGATACATTCATATTCCCATCAAAAATCTCAACTGTGTAAGGAGCAGGTCCTGTAAAGTCTAAAGTAAGATCTGTAGAATCACCATTACAAATAGCAGTACTTCCCGATAAAGTCACGGTAGGTATTTCATTCCATACCACAGCTACCCCATTCGTGATATCCAAACAAGGATCTGTCAAATCAGGCAAACCAGCATTATCATTACCAACAGCAGCCGCTATAAAGTATGTAGTCCCAAAAGACATACCTCCAACAAAATCAAATGAAGGTGCAGTTGTATTCGTCTGGATAATAGAACCACTGACATCTGCAAGATCTGAATATAGGAAGTACCCTAATACATCATTTCCATCCAAAAACTCACTACCTGCAGCTTCATACTGTAGAGTAATATTAATTGGACCACAAGCATCAAAGCTATTTTCTACCAAAACACCTACATCTGAAAGACATGGACAATCGACAGGATTTGGATCTTCTATCAAAATGGTATCACAGAAACCATTAGTCAATTCAAAACTATACGAGTTTCCAGCAGGAATTACATCTGAAGTAAATATGTTTCCACTGATTGTTCCAGTAGTAGTTGATAAGACTTCGTATGTTGTTGGATTTCCATCTACTATTTCAAAACTTACTGTATAGCCATCTGCAGTATTATTACAGGTAGTCTGCACATTAGCGAATGAAGGAGCTTCAAACACTTCTACTTCAACAACCTCGTTTTTAGCTTGTGAACATACAGCAGTATTATAGGTATTATAAACTTCTGTAAAGTTATAATTAGTCAACTGCGTAGGACTCACGGTCAATGTATAAGGATTATCCAGGATTCCATTTAAGGTATCAATAGCTCCCGAAACATCATCTGTATATACTATACTCCAAGGCGACTGTCCTGCAGTAAATGCAATCTCAATATTATGCGATTCACCAATACAAATAGTATCATTCAATGAAACCGTAAAATCAGGTATTTCGTAGAAAACTACTGGTGTACCCTGAGCTACCTTTAAACAAAGATCAGATAGATCTACGGATCCTGTACCCGTACCATCATCTGCACCACAAATAGCAGAAATATAATACGTCTGACCATAAGTCATACTTACTGGATCAAATGAAAAGTCTGCACTTGTACTGAATGCAATTGGGCTAACCAAAGAAAGACCATTACCCTCATGCAGTACAAATTCTATGATATCACCTGAAGGTAAGAACTCAAGAGTAGGATCGTAAGTTGCAGTGGCAACATCAGGATCACAAACCTCTATCAAATCTTGCCCCATGGTACCAACTTCATTTACACAGTTACAAACATGTATACCATCAACAGGGAATACATTACAATTATTCGAATCAAATACTTCGAAACTGTAGGGAGATTCACTTGGAATAGCTTCACTTGTGTATACATTTCCAACTAAAGTCCCCGTGATCCCCAAAGAGGAATTGATAGTGTAAGTACCAGTACCACCCGTAATCGTAAATTCGATCTGATAATTTGCCCCATTTACATCACAAATAGGTGTAATACCACCTACACTTACAACTTCAAAATTTTCTACGTTTACAATTCCTGAAGCTGCACCAACACAACCATTTCCATCCACAACACTAGTCAATTCAATAGCTCCAGGCTGACAGATTTGAAGCATATACGGACTTGCCATAATACCAGAAATAGGTGCCTGAGGAACATTATCAATCGTATACTCAATGGTCCAGCCCGGTTCTTGGTCCAATGCTACTTCAAGCATAACACAATCACCTGAACCCTCACAAATACCTCCTGATCCAGAAAGAGATGCAATTGGAGAAATATAGGAGTTTAAGGTAACTGCTCCTGTACTAGTTCCTGAGCAACCATTCATATCAGAAACTGATCCGATAGAATAAGTCCCTTCACCTGCAACCGTAATTTGGCCTGGTGATGAAGTAAAATTATACGTATCTACAGGATTTCCATCTTGATCTAAAACTTCAATATCCCAAGGTCCCTGACCGGTAAGTGCAACATCCAGAGTTGCTTCATCAGAACCACTTGGACAGAAATTAATTGTCTGATCAGTTAAGCTTGCTGTAGGTAGTTCTACTATCTCAACACCAAAACAAACTGGTACTGCTGAACCACATAAATTAGACACCTCGAAACAAACTTCATCATTTCCTGCTGTAGTCCATTCTACTGTTATTTCTGTTGAATCAGCATTAAGCATTACACCTAAAGAATCTGTTACTGTTGTAAGAATACCAGTTACAAAAGGATTATCCTCAATTGAGTATGTAGCCGTTTGTCCAACACAAACAACATTATCACCGGTAACTGTTGGTGTTGCAGGAATAAGCGTTAAACTAACCGTTTCGCAATATTCCGGAGAGAGTCCACATATGCTTTCTCCTATCACACAGATATCTACAGTATTAGAGGTTGCAGTTGTAAAGTCTATTGTTATTTCTGATGTAGTAGCATCTGTTGTGAAATTGGCTCCATTTGATACAGTCCAGCTGTAGTTCCATCCAAGGGAGTCCTGCACGCTGTAAACACCCATATCATCGGTCTCGCAGGCAATATTTGAACCTACGATGTCTGTTATAACAGGCAAGTCTATAAGTGTTACATCCAAACAGGTATATGCGGAAGTATCACAAATATTATATGCAGCTACACAAACAAGTCCAGAGGTCGTCCAATCCACTGTAGCAATGTCATTAGAAACACTGAATGTTCCTCCTGTTACAGTCCAAGTATAACCATCAGGATTAATACCTGTTCCTGCCGGAATAATCGAGTAATCCAAACTTCCAGGACCACAGATCGTATCTATACCAACTATATCTACAGGATCTGGGTAAGCCGCATCTTCAACTACTTCAACTGAATATGTTGAGGAACAAGAGAAATCCACGTCTTGGAGAGTACTAGTTGTAGTTAAGGTAAGGGTATAAGTTCCTGGTTCGTCAACCTCAATATTCGCTAATGTAGGATCTGAGGTAATATTTCCTCCACTTGATGCAGTCCAACTAAATGTAGATACCCCAAGAGCTTCTTCGATAAGTGATGAATCTCCGTATAGCGTCAGTAAAGCTCCAGGTCCACATGACAGAGTATCTGGAGCAACAATATAAGCTTCATTCTGATAAACATGTAATAATGAAAGATATTGAATAGTGCAATCACCACAATCCGAATCTGTAGAATTAGCGGTAATAGTAGTGATGGTCGAAGGATCGCCTGTTACGAGTTCACCATAAAAATCATACGGTAAATCGGATTCACATACATGTATGTCAGGTACTTGATTAATCTCAGAAAGACATGGAATTATGTTTATAGAAACTATTGAATCACATCCTAAATAGCTTGTATAGGGATGGAAAAAATTTCCTGGGACGTATGCTGTAGTATTAGGAAAAGGGAAAGGTAGTTCAACTGTAGTTGGAAAAGGTCCAATACAAATTGTTTCTTCAGGTAATTCGGTAGTAATTAATTCTGAATTAATATTCAACTGTGATGAAGTTGGATCAAAACATGATTCTGGGTCTGGATCTTCAGCCACTGCTGTAACTGTACCAGGTCCAGGACCTGTGATAATAGCATCAATACAAACTTGTTGATTTGAGTTGAAAAAATAAGGTGTTCCAAATTGAGTGACTGACCCAGTAAAATTAAATGTATAATATTCAAGAAAATTGAAAGCAGGTAGATAATCAACGCAATATTGCACAGGTGTGTTGGTAGGACATAAATCTGTTGGACCACTGATAGCAGAGAGTACTGGAGGCGGCGGTGAAGGAGAAGGAGCAACAGAGATTGAGAATTGACAGGTTGAACCATTTATTCCATCAAACATTATAGTGTAAACTCCATTGGGAACCATCCCTGTAACAGTTAGAGTAAATGGCTCAGGATCATTAGTGGAATATCCTTGAGAAAAACAATTGGATACCGATGTGAACCCTGATGGACTATCGCAATCGGTCACTTGAAACACTTCACCTTGAAGACCAAATTGATCTGTCGTACCTGGTGCAGGTCCACAATCGAAAGGATCAATTGTAATTACCTCGGTTGGGTTCGCCGCGACAAATGAGAACCAAATATTATTATTACATACTGTATTTGCACAGGTTAAGGGACAGGGAGGAGAATCTGGAGGATCTGACCCCATAAAACCAGTGTATCCATCCAAAAGTGTTAATGAACAGAGTGTAGGCATACTGTCACAGCCAACTGTTCCAGATCCAGGCTCTTCTTGTGCCAATACTGTTATAGGCAGCAACATTATAATTACAACAAGGGAGTGTAGTAAACGCAACATAAAGACAATTATTTTATTCAAACAAAAGTCTCTGTATCAGCTAAGTGATATTCATCCATAGCCAACACATGAGATTGGGAAAAATTTCGACAAATATAAAGGCTAAACTATGGAATAAAAAAACGACAACACCTTTATTTTCAAAATAAAAGCTAAACATCGTTACATTTAAAAAAATTTCATTCGTCTATTTGGGATTCGACTTGAAATAACGACTTTGGTAGAGCTTATATTTTAAATACTAAAAGGTTGAACTTAG
>OMKD01000340.1 GCA_900299495.1 Sphingobacteriales bacterium | reverse complement strand
TGGACAGAGGCAAGATCACTGGGTCGGTTTATTAATCTTCCTGGTGCATTAAATATCCAACCCTATGTTACTTATGAAGGGAAGGATGAGATTGTATATTTTGTTTCTAATAGGTCCGGAGGTTCTGGAGGATTGGACATATGGTATGTTAAGAAACCTATTCGCGAAGGCATCAATTCTTTTGGTTACCCGATAAATGCTGGTGAAAAGATCAATAGTCCTTCCAACGAAATGAGCCCATTTTATGATATCAATCAGGCTACTTTGTTTTATTCTACTGATGGTAAGCCTGGCTTGGGTGGATTTGACATTTATGCAGCTGTAGGTAGCATGGATACCTGGTTAGATGTCTACACAATGTATGCCCCGATTAATTCATCTTATGATGATCTTTATTACAGACCGATGGAAGCTGACAAAGGATTTTTGGTTTCCAATAGGCCTGTAGAGCCATTGAAGTTTAGTACTGTAGATAATGATATCTTTTACTTTGAGCGTAAAGAGATGGAGGAAGACTCTTTTATGTTCAATGCGACCATTATGGATTTCAAAAGTGGAGAAGCTCTTTCTTTAACTGAAGTGGAGGTTTTTGAAGTCATGGGACCAGACGATTTTGAGCTATACGAATCCTTGTTATTGAGCTCTAATGAGCTAGTAGTGCAGTTGGAAACGGGGAAAGAGTATCTCGTAATAACGACCAAAGAAGGATATGAACCTGTAGAATTATTGATTGACTCGGAACAAGTAGATGGTATAATGGAAATTTTTCTCGAAACTGAGCAAGAGTTACCAGCTGTAGATCTTGAAGTGCCTTTGGTTATTGATAATCCGGATGAAATTGAAATCATTAAAGATCTTCCTAAGGATCCAGTCCCTGAGTTGGAGTTTTATCCTGATGTAATGACTCCGAAGGAAGAATACAGAATTCAGGTAGCTGCTGTTAGAAATACAAGCACGTTCAATACTGCTAATCTTTCATCCTATGGAATTGTCATCATAGAAGAAATTGAAAACAGGGACCTTTCCAGGATACTTGTTGGTGGCTTTATGAAAAAGGCCGATGCAGAACGCAAGCTTGCTATGATGAAAAAAGAATCAAAGGAATATTCCTCTGCCTTTATTGTTCGCTATACTGATGGAATACGAAATTAGTATTCCATCAATTCTGAATGTTGAGGATAAGTCTCCAGTACTTTTTTTAGTTTTCGCTCGCTAGTGATCGCACTGATTTTGATTCCAAATGAAGTTTTTCCTTTGAAGATTACCTTCATCGATTTGAAAAGACCATAGTTTTGGATGCGAATCTTTTCCAGATCGTCTAATCGATATTTGTAAGACTTGATGTAGTTACTGACAAATATTTCCGATTCACCTAGCTCAATTCTTTTTAAGCGCATTGTTGTCAATGCAAGCGTTGCGCTACCAACTAAGTAAAATACAATGGTCAATATTCTGAAAAATTCAATGGAGATTTGACCTATGTAGGATTCTTCCATGAAAAAGGTAGATACAGTAAACGCACCAAAGAAAACCAACCAAAATATTGGAATAAAGGTTTTAAATATCAATGTTCTGTTAGAAGATAGCTGTTTCATTAATCCTGTGCATTTTGTTTCTCCACCCTTCTGGCAACAATGATGCCTATTTCATAAAGGAACATTAGTGGAATACCGATCATAAATTGAGTAAATACATCTGGTGGAGTCATTAATGCAGCTAACATTAAAATAACGATAATTGCATGTCTCCTGTATTTTTTCATAGTCTGGGCTGTGATCAAACCTATCTTGGCTAAGAAAAATACTAAAACGGGAAGTTCAAATATCAAACCAGCAGGCAAGGTGAACATAACCATATAACTGAGGTATGAACCCAATGTGGGTATATTTTTTACACCTTCAATGGTATAACCCATCAGGAATTTAGTTGCAAATGGGGTGATAATAAAGTAACCAAAAGAAACACCCATCAGGAATAGAACGGAACAGATAAATACGATTCCACGGGTTGCTTTTTGTTCTTTTTTGTAGAGCCCTGGCTTGATGAATAACCAAAGTTGTCTGAAAACCAGTGGGAATGAAACTATCAGTCCAATCACAAAGGATACCTTGATTGCAGTGATAAAGGCCTCAGCAAAGCCAATCGCCTGCTTTTCGAATTCTGGAACAGCACCAATGTCAGAACCAAATAACTGATTCAGTAAGGTATAGGTTGGAAACCATTCCTGCGTGGGTCCAAAAATTACATATTTGAAGATCTCATCATTGAATATGTAACAAATGATACCAACAATAACTATCGATCCTAATGCTTTAATAAGACGTCCTCTCAACTCATCAATATGATCAAAAACGCTCATATCGCCTTTTTGATCCAGGTTGTCTACATCTACTTGATCAAGCGCCATTCAATATATTTTAATAGCTGGTTTTCAAAATTGATTGAAGCACAAATTTATAAAGTAATTGAATATTTATAGTAATAATTCTGTCTTTGTTACCATTATATAGACGAAGCATCATTTTTATGGTAAATCTTAAATTAAGACTTTACAATATTTATTACATTTGTGTACCTAAAATCAACAAAATATAATCTGCTCTTTTTAAAGACTAAATTGTAATTATTTAGTTTAAAATCCTGTTAAGCCTTTGATATATATTTATTATTATTATGTTTTTTGCATTTAAAAACAACTAATTGTATGCACAGAATTAAAATTCTTCTCTTTTCCTTTTTACCAGTACTAGGTTTTGCCCAAGTTGATATGGAGGTAGGTGTTATGGCAGGTGGAAGCAACTATTTTGGTGAACTTACAGAGGATTTTACAAACTTCCAAGAAACAAAAGTTGGTTTTGGTGTTTTTGGTAGATTGAATCTGCACCCTTATGTAAATTTGCAGTCGCACGTGCTTAAGTCAAAAGTTTCAGGTCATGATAAGCACAATAAGACTTACTTTATTAGAAATTTCAGCTTTGAGGGAGACTTAACTGAAATGGCTATGACGTTGGAGATTAATCTCTTCCAACCTTCCAAAATTCGGAAAGGAGTGGTTTATAACAGACAGGCAGTAGTCCCTTATCTTTTTGGTGGTGTTGCTTATACTATATTTGATTCAAATATTGAGTTGTCTGATCCTAATCAGAATTACATTGTAGAGCCTTTTCCTGAGCCAAATGATGAGACAGCTTTTATCTCTCTACCTGGAGGAGGAGGATTAAAATTCTTTTTTAAGGATTCAGATACTTTCAGGATTGATGTACAAGGGGGCTTGCGTTATGTCTTATCAGACTATTTTGATGGAATAAGCATAAACGGTTATCCTTTGGATAATGATTGGTATATTTTTGCAGGAATTAATCTAGTATATAGAATAAATACATCTGGAAGTTCATGTTATCGCTTTTAGATATTATAAGTGTTTTATAGGAATGCCTGCATATTTTCGATTAGAATATGCAGGCATTTCAATTTTAAGGAACAGATATTACATATATTTGCTTAAATATTTATAACCAATAATTGAATTATGTTTGGAGATTTGATGGGAAACATGGAGGAAAAGAAAGAGCAGTTACAAGAGACATTAGCTGCTATGGAAATGGAAGAGCTAGCAGGGGATGGTGCAGTCAAGATCAAATTTAATGGCCTGAGAGAAATTCTTGATATTTCCTTGGATCTATCAAAAGTGGATACTTCTGACGCTGAAGAACTAGAAGATTTATTACTTGTCGCATTCAATAATGTACAAGCAAAGATTGCAGCTGCAGAGGAAGAGGAGAATAAAAAAATGCTTAAAGATCTTCTACCTCCTGGATTAGGTGGACTAGGTAATATGTTTGGTTAAAATAAAGCTTCTGTTGTAGCGTTCTCAACATGAAAAAATATAAAGAAATTGAAATGAGAAAATTTCCCCTTTTGATCCTGTTTATTGCAGGTTTGAATTATTTGAATGCTCAGACTACAATCGATCTTGTAGTTTATTATGATTTTGATAATATTGAAGATGGTGAAATCCCCGATATTACTGGGAACAACAGTAATGATGCTGTTATCTTCGGTAATCAACTGGATTGTGGTGTTGATGGTAATGGACTTCGTTTTAACGGTCTGGATAATAAAGCCGTAATTCAGGGTGAGGCAACAGATGTATTCGGAACAGAAGATTTTACAATGAGCTTTTTCTTTAAAGCTATTGAGCAGAATGTATTTGGTGTTCAAACTTTGGTGTCTAAGCAAAACAACTGTGAATTGGACAATGCCTTTTCTATTCGATATATTCCCAGCACTAAAAGCATAAATGTTTTAGTTAGTGAGGACGAAAGTCTTAATGCCAACTTTGATGTGGATTTGGATGAGTCAAATTGCTGGCATCACGTTTGCCTGGTTAGGGATGGTACAGAGCTTTTATTGTATTTAGATGGTATTCTAAAAGAGAAAGTACTTAAGCCAAATCGTATTGATATAACGAATGATGATATTGCTTTAGAGTTAGGGTTCAGTACTTGTACAGTTACTGCAAGTAACTTTGAAGGTGTGATGGATGAGTTTAGGTTATATGATCGTGCTCTCGTTCAGGCACAGGTTGAAGAGCTATACTTGTTCCCTGATAAGATCGGTAATGGATTTGTGGATTTCTCTGTTGGTAAGGATACTATTTTGTATTTAGGTAATAGTGTGGAGACTTTTATAACCTCTACTTGTGCGAACTCTTTACTTTGGGAACCACCTACAGGTGTACTAAATCCGAATGATCCAACTACGGTGTTATCACCAACAGAATCGATTACATACACACTTAATTTCTTCGATAATTTTGGTTGTATTGCTTCAGATACTTTTCGTGTGAATGTTATTGATCCTGCTACACTGGATTGTGTATCCTTCTTAGCGAATGCTTTTACTCCTAATGGTGATGGTTTAAATGACGATTTTGGAATCGATAATCCATTTGCTATGACGGATTTTGTGTCCTTTACTGTGATTGATAGATTAAGTAATATTCTTTTCACCACTGATGATCCTTTTGAAAGATGGGATGGCAATATCGGAGGTAAAATTGCGACTGTAGATAATTACTATTATCAAGTCGTTTACAGATGTGGAGGTGTGGAAGAAATCAAGAACGGGACGGTTGCATTAATGCGCTAAAAGAACAAAGCGATAAAAAAAGCCTGCAAGAATTTTCTTGCAGGCTTTTTTTTATTTAACCAGTGTTACATCTCCTCGATAGAGTAGGACTCTTCCGTCCAGGAATTCTATCTCAGCTAGGTATACATATACCCCTTGACTTACTTCTCTTCCTTTGAATTTACCATCCCATGCAACTGCTGGATTTTCAAAGCTCAGTTCATTTCCTTCAACATTCAGTCTCTCGTGAAGCATTGAACCCCATCGGTCATATACTCTGAAGTAATTCATCGACTTAACACCAACTCCAGCAATAGGCTGGAATATGGAATTGAATCCATCGCCATTAGGCGTAAAGATGTTAGGAATGTAGATGTTTCTGTTTTTATCAACTTCTATGATTAGTTCAGCAGAAATATAACAACCATTGATATCATAAGCCTCTACCAAATAAGTCATATCATCTATTGGTGATACTGTCGGTGAAAGTGGATCACTGCCAAACGTTAAATCATCAATAGGAGTCCAGAAAATAGAATCTGGATCTAATGGATTGTTGAAAGCGGCAATTGATGGTGAAATGGCAAGGCTTTCACCTAGCTCAACTTCCACAGGGTTTGGATAGTTTAATACAGATTCTGTTAAACCTGCAATGAAGAACGTCGTATCTGCTGAACATGCATCATCTGAAATATCCGTAACGGTAACTATGTGTTGACCAGGGAAAACCTCGATAGAAGTTCCTAAGGTCTGAGGTGCTCCTCCATCAATGGAGAAGGTATAGAATAACTCAGAAAGACCATTTCCTCCAAATGCTGTATCTACAGTAACTGTAGTTGTACCACCAGGACAAAGAATATCTTCAATATCTGGTATGTTAAAGCTAATCGGATCAGGACTTCCAACATCAAAGGTAAGTGGGAATTCACAACCTTCATTATCGACTACAGTAACTGCAAAACTTCCTGAACTTAATCCAAATGCACTTGATGAAGTAATGCTAGCAGAAATTCCAGGACCCCAAATGTATTGTATATTTCCTTGAGAAATATTTCCACCAGTTGCTATAATCGATACATAAGCATCTGACTCTCCGTAGCAGCTTACGGCTCCGGAACTAGCATTTAGATCTACTTCTGCCTGTAAAGGAAATTGTGGTTCACCTACTGAAACAACACTTGAAATGGAGCAGTTATTATCATCTGTTACCGTAACCTCGTAAGTTCCAGAAGCTAAAGGTGATAGTGTAGGACCAGTATCATTTGTCTCCCAAACATATGTATACGGATTTGTACCACCTATTCCTTGTACAGTGATTGATCCATCTGATGAACCAACACAGCTTGCGTCTTCCACCACAAAATCAGCAGAAAGTACTTCCGGTGCATCAATTTGGAATTCAAAGGTATCTTTACAAATAGCATTAGGCAAAATGTGACTAACAACAACAAAGTTTTGTCCTTCACATAATGTATTAACTGTACTAGAAATACCCGGAGCTGATGTTTGACCTAATGGCAACCAATTAAACTCAAAATTATTCAAAGGCAGTGTGCCATCTGTTAATTCAGCAGTAACTGTAGCTGATCCATCACAATCTATTCCTGTAGCACCTGCACAGCTTACAGCTTCTGTATCTGTTATTATTGCATTTATACCTGGAGGATCAACGATTGTCTCTGTGCCTGTAACATCTGGACAATTTGTGTTGGCATCTGATACTGTTATAGAATAAGTCCCTGCAGACAGGCCAACGTTAACAGCATTTTGATCCATATTGGACCAGTTGTATATGAATACTCCTGAACCACCTGAGGCTTGAACGGTCAAACTACCATTATCATCTCCTGGACAATTTGGTGGATCAATTATTATGCTATCAATAACTAGTGCCAATGGCTCCAGAACATCTGCAGTTCCAATAACTTCACAATTATTCGCATCGGTAACTGTAACAGTGTATGTACCTGCTGTTAGATTTGTTTCTGTACTGGCTGCAATTCCGGTAGTTCCTGTTGACCAAGAATAATTGGTAATCATAGCATCCGTTCCAGCTGCATCTACAAACAGTATTCCATTAGAATCTCCGTTACATGCCAATATGAAATTATCAAGATTGTTAATAACAGGAGGGTTTGGCGTGATTATAGCCTCAGATAAGATGACTTCACAATTATTATCATCGATTACAGTAACATCATAAGTTCCCTCAATTAGGTTTGTTGCAATTGCAGTCGAAGGATCTAGATTTAGTACTCCCCAGTCGTATGTGTATACAGGTGTTCCACCATTTGCAACAACTTCAATTGATCCTACGGAAGTTGGAGCACAATCAACAGGTTGGGTTGCTGCAGCCGTAGCTGTTAGTTCGGTAGGTTCTACAATATCATAGGTTGCTTCTGTTGAACATCCAGAATCTACGTCAGTAAGTTGAAGCGTATATGACCCAGGACAAAGATTTGTTACAGTAGTACTCGTAGCAGCGTCTACATTATTTACAGTTTGTAACCAATTGAAAGCATAATTTGTGGTTACACCACCAATAGTTTGAGCATCAACCGTAATAGAGGCGTTACAATCTCCAAAACAATTGATTGGTTGTAAATCTGATACGTTTAATTGTAAGCTTGTTATAGCACCGACGCTGAAAACTTCAGAATAGGTACAATTATTTTGATCGACTGCAATACAGGTGTAGTCTCCTTCCAGTAAGTTGGAAACGATAATCTGATTACTGTTACTTACTGTTGCTAATGAGTTTCCATTCATATCCAATAGCTCTATTGAATATAATAAGTCGTCTGTTGGGTCATTTGGATCGTTGAAATTAACTGTTCCACCAGTAACAGAAATTTCTAATCCACCATCCGGAACACCAGAACAAGTAGCATCAATAATATTGTCTACACTTAATACAATCTGCGATGGTTGAGAAAGTAAGTCAGTACTCGTTTCTGAACACATATTATCAGTATCCGTTAGCGTTACTGAATAAAATACACCAGACGGTACACCGAATAGTTCGAAATCTGTTGCTCCGTTAGACCACTCTATGGTGTAGTTAGGAGGGTAAGGAAATGGAATTGATGTTCCATTTAAAGCTGGTGTTGCAGAGATATCTCCTGGGTCACCGAAACAATCTCCCTCGACCGGATCGATGATTATCGCTAATTCAACACCTGTAAGAATTTCGACTTCCTGAAAAACGGTCAAAGGACCTGCTCCTGCGTTTTCTGTTACGGTTACTGTATAAGTACCAGGTTCCAAGCCATTGAGTATATAAGGAGTTAATGGATTAACAATTATAGCATTGTCGTTAAATGTCCCTGCTGCGTTTACACATGTAAATTCAAATGGAGCAGTTCCACCTAAGGCAAGTGCAGATATTGAACCATTATCTAAGTCAATACAGGTTTCATTTGTTGCTGTAATGTCAAGATTCAGGCCGGTGGATATTATTTGCGTGTTTGCAGGGTTAATTATTGCACTTATAAAACCACCAGTATTATCATTAAACTCAAGTAATGTGACATCTGTTTCAATGAAATCAATACTAGTTTGATCTCCTATATTTCCAACTGCATCAAAGCAGATTTCGAATAAGACCTGACCATCTGGTATGTTAACACCCATTAAAACAGGATCAAGCCATGAAACTATTATATCACCTTCTGATACCAAGTTTGAGAACAACGTTAATTCATTAATGCTAGAATTCACATTTGTAATAAAAGGTGAAGTCGTTACCATATTCAGTACCGTAGGATCATATGAAACTGAAAACTGGAAGTTACTTACATCCGTAAAGTTTTCTACCGTAACAGGATAGCAGATTGTTTCATTTTCGTTGACGTTTTGATCTTGGATTGTAATGAGTATACTTTCAGTACAAGCAGACATATCTAAAGTAAATGATAGAGGACAGCCTTTTCCATCTTCTACATCGACATTATAAATTCCAGATTGAGGTACAGATACTTTTACTTCTGAGTTATGGCTTGCAGGTCCAGTATAAACTGACCCTGTGACTGCTGGATTAGTGCTTAGACTAACTGTTATAGTATAATTCTCAGAAGCATTATATTCAGGAAGTCCACCAGCAAGAGTGAATCCTGCAGAACAATTTCCGGTATTAACATTCGGGCCAATTTCAATGTCAGAAACTGTTATTTCGTTCAGGTAAACTACTCCGAATGCAGCATTTATATTTGTATGTGCGCAAGGACCACCATTTTCATAGTTTGGTATAAAAGTGCCACCAATATCATTAAGGGCATCATAGGTCAAGGGAGACAAGTAAGCTAAAAGAGGGGCTCCTCCTCCAAAGTTTGCTTGAAGAAATCCATCATTAAAAAGCGTAATATTGCCATCTAAATTGCTCCCTTCATTGAAAACAAGAAATGTTGGGAATCCAGGAACTGGACTTGGATTAGGAACCAAACAAGGGTCTGCTCCGATGGATGTAATGTCAGTTGGTCCTGCAATAGTCGGTTCACAATTATAAAAACCATAGCATATACCAGGGGCTGTTGAATTGTCTGGGTCACCGGATAGGTTTTGATCTCCATTGTGAGTGATTTCCACAATATCATTCAAGCACAAAAACATAGTATCAAGATTGATATCGTTTGACTGTGCATTTATGTTTCCTAGAGATACTGTTCCTGCAAAGTTTTCTTGCCCTGGGGTACAAGCTAGCTGAGCATTGTGTCCATTCGTATTTTTTTCAATACTTATGGGAAGGGGGATTTGAGCTTGAACCAAGCCACCTAACAAAAGGATGAATCCAATCAGTAGTTGAGTTTTTCTTGACATTGCTTTTTAATTGACCATTAAACAGAAGGCCTAATTTAAGAATTGTTTGGCCTAAAGTTTATTTGTACGGTGTTAAATAATTGAAAGTGTGTGTTTTCAGCAGTTGGAGACTATTGTAACGATACCCTAATCATCCATATTGCAGAGATTGTTTTTATATTTTTTGACCATTCACAAATACCTGACTCACAGAGTTTGCTCCGAATGAATAAGGTAGAAATGCTATAGATGGTATTTCATTTGTTAATAAAAAGTTCGCTCGCTTTCCGATATCGATACTACCGACCTCGTTTTCAAGTTCCAGTGCGAAAGCTCCATTTATGGTCGCTGCTGCAAGTGCTTCTTTTGGAAGTAAACCTGACTTTATACAGGCTAGAGAGATAACTAATTGCATATTTCCAGAAGGTGACGAACCTGGGTTATAATCTGAGGCTAAAGCCAGTGCAACTCCCTCATCAAGCATTTTTCGACCTTCTGGATAAGGGTCGCTCAAAAAGAAAGGAGCAGAAGGAAGCATTGTTCCTATAACATTACTACTTGCAAGCTTGTTTATTTCCTCGCTATTCATAACCTCCAGATGATCAACAGAAACTGCGTTTTCTTCAATGCATAGTTCAATACCACCCATGCTGTTGAATTGGTTGGTGTGTATTTTTGCCTTTAGTCCATATTGCTTTCCAGCACGAATTACTGCTTTCGTTTCCTCAACTGTAAAAGCTACTGCTTCACAGAATACATCGATATAGTCTGCAAGGTTTTCAGCTGCAACAACTGGTAGGATATCATTGATTAGAAGATCAATGTATTCCTGTCTTCTGGATCTGTACTCAACAGGGATAGCATGTGCACCTAGAAAAGTAGCCTTGACAGGTATCGGTGCGTGCTCTTTGATTTTTTTTATTACTCGAAGAATTTTTATTTCTGCCTCATAAGATAATCCATAACCACTTTTGATCTCTATGGCACCTGTTCCCAAGGCCATTACCTGATCTAATCTTTGCATTGCTTGTTCAAAAAGCACCTCTTCTGAAGTATCTGCAAGTCTTTTGGCCGAGTTAAGAATACCCCCACCTTTATTAATGATTTCTTCATAGCTGCTCCCTTTGATGCGTTCAACAAATTCCATCTCTCTACTTCCTGCAAAAACAAGGTGTGTATGAGAGTCCACAAAGCTGGGAAGCAGGTATTTACCCTTTGCATCGATTGTCTCCGATACAGCTACAGGTGCATTAGTCATAGGGCCAAAATCTTTAATGATTCCATCCTCAACCAATAAAAATGCATTGTTGATCGAATTCCATGCTGACATTTCATTTCCTCTAAGCGGGGCTTCAGAATTTATGTTGCACAAACATAGTTGCTCTATGTTTTTGATAAGTAGCGATGCCATTTTTTGAATTTTGACACCGAAGTTAAGGTTTTTTTTAGTTGATTTTAATCAGTGTAGAATAGATTTTATATCAAGTACATAGATAAATCAAAGTTCATTCCAAACATTTTTTATACCTTGTGCCACGAATTTTAAAATCCTTTTTACTAACAGGAAAAATTATGGCTAAAAAACTAGCGGCTATTACAGGAGTTCATGGATATGTACCTGATTTTGTGTTGTCTAATGCATTGCTCGAGGAAATGGTAGATACTACGGATGAATGGATCACAACACGTACTGGAATAAAAGAGCGTAGAATCCAGAAAGGAGAAGGACTTGCAACTTCTGATATGGGAGTTGAAGCGGTTAAAGGTCTTCTTGAAAAAACAGGTACTTCGTTGGATGAAGTTGATATGGTAATCTGTGGTACAGTTACTGGAGATATGGCCTTTCCAGATACAGCAAATATTATTTGTGATAAAATTGGTATTCGAAATGCATTTAGTTTTGATGTAAATGCTGCTTGTTCAGGATTCCTATTTGCATTGACTACTGCTGCAAAATTCGTAGAATCAGGTACACATAAAAAGGTAATCGTTGTTGGAGCAGACAAGATGTCTTCTATTATTGATTATACTGATCGTACAACTTGTGTGATCTTTGGTGATGGTGCTGGAGCTGTTCTACTGGAGCCTTCAGAGGATGGGTATGGAATTCAGGATTCTATTTTGAAGAGTAACGGAGAAGGAAGACACTATTTACACCAAAAAGGTGGGGGGTCTTTAAATCCTGCCTCTAAGAAGTCTTTGGATGAAAAAATGCACTATATCTATCAGAATGGAAGACCCGTATTTAAGGCTGCTGTATCTTCTATGTCAAGTGTAGTTATGGAGCTTATAGAAAAGCATAATCTTACTAAAGAAGATATCAAATGGCTGGTTCCTCACCAGGCAAACATCAGAATTATCGAGACAGTTGCTAAGATGGCAGATTTCCCAATGGAAAGAGTAATGGTGAATATCCAGAAATATGGTAATACTACGGCTGCCACTCTACCACTTTGTCTTTGGGATTATGAATCAAAGATGGAAAAAGGAGACAATATTATATTGACAGCTTTCGGAGGTGGATTTACCTGGGGAGCTACTCTTATTAAGTGGTCTATTTAAATCAACAGATTTACTATCTTTGAGGGAAAATTAGTTTAAGGAATTATATTTTAATCGATTATAACATGGCTAATACTAGTGATATCCGTAATGGATTATGTATTGAATTAAATCACGATATCTGGTCAGTAGTGGAATTTCAGCACGTAAAACCAGGTAAAGGAGCAGCTTTTGTTCGTACAAAACTTAAAAGTTTAACACACGGAAGAGTTGTTGAAAATACTTTTTCTGCTGGACATAAAATCTCCGTTGTTCGTGTAGAGCGCAGGGATTATCAGTATCTGTACAAAGATGATTTTGGTTACAACTTCATGAATACAGAGACTTTTGAGCAGGTAATGCTGGATGAGAAGTTATTAGACAAACCAGGTCTTCTTAAGGAAGAAATGATGATCGAGATTCTTTTCCATGCTGAAAAAGAAATTCCATTGCAGATAGAATTACCACAATATGTTGTTATGGAAATCACATATACCGAACCAGGTCTTAAAGGTGATACAGCAACAAACACGCTTAAACCGGCTACCATTGAAACTGGTCTAGAAATCCGTGTACCTCTTTTTGTAAATCAAGGTGATAAAGTAAAGATTGATACACGTGATTCCAGTTATGTAGAGCGCGTTAAATCATAATATATTTTCAATTATCCTCAACATACAATTTTTGAAAAATGAATTTTAAGGAAATACAAGATTTAATAAAGTTGATAAATAAAACCAACCTTACAGAGTTCAAAATGAAGGATGGTGAATTTAATATCTCTATTAAAAAAGGGGATGAGCAAGGTGATAAAGCGATTGTAGTACAACAACCAATGATGCAGTACCCTTCTGCTCAGATGCCTGTTCAGCCTGCATTCCAAGCACCAGCGGCTCCTTCTGCTCCTGCAGCACCTGCTGCTCCTGCTAAATCAGCTGATGCTTCAGAAGAGAAAGCAGCTGATACCTCTAACTACCTTGAGGTACGTTCTCCGATCGTAGGAACATTCTACCGTTCTTCATCTCCGGAGACTCCTCCATTTGCTAAGGTAGGTGATACGATTGCTAAAGGTGATGTGGTTTGTATCGTTGAGGCGATGAAACTATTTAACGAGATCGAGTCTGAGGTAAGCGGTACTATTGTACAGGTTATGGTAGAGGATGCTCAGCCGATCGAATATGATCAGGTATTGTTCTTAGTTGATCCGTCATAATTAATTACGGATTCTAATTAACAATCTTGCTAAAAATTTGAAGTTATGTTCAATAAAGTTCTCATTGCGAATCGTGGTGAAATAGCACTACGTATTATTCGTACTTGCAGGGAAATGAATATTAAGACTGTTGCAATTTATTCAACAGCTGATAGAGATAGTTTACATGTACGTTTTGCGGACGAGGCAGTTTGTATAGGGCCTCCATCTTCAACGGATTCATATTTAAATATCCCAAGCATAATGGCAGCTGCAGAGATAACCAATGCGGATGCTATTCACCCTGGGTATGGTTTCTTAGCTGAAAATGCAGATTTCGCAGAGATCTGTAATGAATATGGAATCAAGTTTATCGGACCTTCTCCGGAAATGATTCGTAAGATGGGTGATAAGATCACAGCTAAAGAAACAATGATCAAGGCCAATGTACCAGTAGTTCCTGGTTCAGGAGGTTTGATCAAAGAATTGGAGCCTAGTTTGGAAAAGGCTGAGGAGATTGGTTATCCAGTAATTCTTAAAGCAACTGCCGGAGGTGGTGGTAAAGGTATGCGTATCGTTTGGAATCCAGAAGAGTTCGAAAACGCTTGGCTGACTGCAAGTAGAGAGGCAGCAGCATCTTTCGGTAACCCAGGGATGTACATGGAAAAATACATTGAGGAGCCAAGACATGTTGAGATCCAGATTGCTGGAGATCAGTTTGGAAAAGTTTGTCACTTGTCTGAGCGTGAATGTTCTATCCAAAGACGCCACCAGAAGTTGGTAGAGGAGTGTCCTTCTCCATTCCTAGATGAGGAATTAAGAGAGCGTATGGGACAATCTGCAATTAAAGCAGGAGAATCTATCAATTATGAAGGTGTAGGTACTGTGGAGTTTCTTGTTGATAAATACAAGAATTACTACTTCATGGAAATGAATACACGTATTCAGGTAGAGCACCCAGTAACAGAGGAAGTTATTGATTTTGACCTTATCAAAGAGCAAATCAAAATAGCTGCTGGAGAAAAGATTTCTGGAAAGAACTACTATCCTAAGATGCACGCTATTGAGGTTCGTATCAATGCTGAGGATGTTTATAATGACTTCCGTCCAAGCGCAGGAAAGATTCAATCTTTCCACTCATCAAAAGGGCATGGAGTTCGTGTAGATACACATGTATACGCAGGATATCAGATTCCTCCATTCTATGATTCAATGATCGCAAAATTGATTTGTCGTGCACAAACTCGTGAGGAGTGTATCACAAAGATGGAGCGTGCGTTGGATGAGTTTATCATAGAAGGGGTTAAAACAACAATTCCTTTCCACAAGCAATTGATGAAGGATGAGCGTTTCAGATCGGGTAACTTCCACACAGGTTTCCTGAATGATTTTGAAATTCAACCTGAATAATCTAACTAATTTAGGTTAAAGTATAATGGGAAGGCAGGTATCATACCTGCCTTTTCTGTTTTAATGGAATAACATTTATTTTACTTTTGTAGTATGAAGCAGTATTTGAAGATCCTTAGGTTTGCCTTTCCATATAAAAGGCAGATAGTTTTTTCTATCATATTCAATGTTGGGACAGTGATCTTTTCATTGGCTTCAATCACTACGCTTATTCCAATATTAAGGATCATATTCGAAAAGGCAAGACCTGCTGCCGAGCCAGTACCTTACACAGGACTTTTAAATCTAAAGGAATACGTTACTGGTCAGCTGAACTATAAGATGTATGAGTTTTCCGAAAGTCTAGGCGCTCATAAACTCTTATTCTATGTACTCCTTTTAACTGTGATCCTGTTTTTATTTAAAAACCTATTTAGGTTTTTAGGGGCAATATGTATCACGTTTATAAAAAATGCTGTAGAGCGAGATATTCGTTCAAAGTTACATGCAAAGATCCTTGATCTACCTGTTTCCTATTTTTCTGAAAAACGCAAGGGCGATCTGATAGCACGATTTTCTTCAGATGTTCTAGACATTCAATGGGCTGTTTTATCTTCCGTGCACAGATTGGTTCAAGATCCTTTGATGATTATTACTACACTAATCATTTTAATCTTATTCAGTGCGAAATTGACCCTTCTCGTTATTTTACTTTTACCGGTTTCCGGGTTTATAATTTCGAGGATTGGTAAAACACTAAAAAAACCTGCACAGGCTGCGAAAAAAGAGATAGGCGTATTACTTTCTCAATTGGAGGAGCATCTGACGGGCATGAGTATTATAAAGGCTTATGTGGCTGAGCAAAGAGTTCATAAACACTTCAAGGACTCCAATCAACGCTATTTCAAGTATATGAATCAAACCATGTTTAGAAGAGATCTTTCCTCGCCTGTAAGTGAGATTCTTGGTGCTTTGATTCTTATCGTTATAGTATGGTATGGTGGTAATCTGATTTTGAATACCAATGAATTGGAAGCGGATTTTTTCATAACGTATATCGTTTTATTCTATCAGGTTACTGTGCCGGCTAAATCGTTATCTAATGCCTTTTATGATATCAAGCGAGGGGAAGCTTCTGCAGATAGAATTCTTGAAATTTTGGAGACGGAAAATCCAATGCTGGATGCACCTGATGCCAAGGAGGTAGAGACATTCGATAAGGTTATGAAGCTAGAGAACATTTCGTTTAAGTACGATGAAAAGATGGTATTGAATAATATTAGTTTAGAGATTCCAAAAAGTCAGTCTATTGCACTTGTGGGGCAGTCGGGGTCGGGTAAGTCAACTATTGCTAGTCTAATCAATCGTTTTTATGATCCAGTAGAAGGTAAGATTAGTTTAGATGGAAAGGATATCCGATCATTTAAACAACGTAGTTATAGAAACCTAATTGGATTTATATCGCAGGATGCAATTTTATTCAATGACAGTATATTAAATAATATTGCATTTGGTGTTGAGGAGGCTACAAAAGAAGAGATTATAGAGGCCGCAAAGATTGCTAATGCACATGAGTTTATTCTTGAAACGGAATCGGGGTATGATACTGTTATTGGTGATCGGGGAATGAAACTTAGTGGTGGTCAACGTCAGCGTTTGACAATAGCACGTGCTATTCTTAAGAATCCTCAAATTCTAATTTTGGATGAAGCTACTTCAGCATTGGATTCTGAATCTGAAAGGTTGGTACAGGATGCCTTGGAAAAGGTGATGAAGAATAGAACATCAATTGTTATTGCCCATCGATTATCAACCATCCAACATTGTGATAATATAGTTGTAATGCGCGAAGGATCAATTATTGAACAAGGAAAGCATGAGGAGCTTTTACAATTGTCGGGTGTGTACAAAAAATTGGTGGAGCTTCAAGGAATTTAACAGCTTACATAGGAAAATATTATTAACTTGTAGGATTGATTAATGATTCCAATATATTGGCATGAAGCAAACTTACATTTTCTCCACTTTTTTTCTACTTATTTTCAGTTCTTCTATGTTTGGGCAAATCACTTTGTCTAATGGTTCATTTCCATTTTTAGGAGATACGCTTATTACTGCAACGGACAATATGCCTATGATTAGTTTTGATTCTAATCTTACTGGCGAGCAAATCTGGGACTTTCAGGATTTGGTTGCTCCGTTTTCTTCTGAGTTGATTTTTGATGATCCTTCAAATTCAACTGCAGCAAATGATTTTCCAGATGCCAATGTGTTTGTTGCTACAATTGGTGATGTAGAGAACTACTATCAGATTACAGGGAATGAAGTTTTGAATTTGGGATACTTTGGAGATGATCCTTTAGGCTTGGGTTTCAACGCCGTTGTGAAATTCTCTCCTCCAGTGGTTGAACGAAGAGCACCCATGTCTTATGGTGAAAGTTACACTTCTGAAAGCAATGCACTACTTCCTTTTAGTGCAGATGATATTCCTTTCGGTATCTTAGATTCTTTGCCAATTTCACCAGATTCATTCCGAATAGCAATCAATAGAGTTACGGAGGATATTGTAGATGGATATGGTACAGTTAATCTAGCTATTGGAAGTTTTTCTGTTCTTAAGGTTAGAAAAGAACAGGTTGTGACTGTGAAGCTTGAGGCTAAGATTCCTTTTTTCAATTGGCAGGATATCACGGACCTAGTTGGTTTAGGAGATGTCTTGGGAGAAAATGAGATTGTTAGTCATCATTTCTATACGAATACAGCAAAAGAGGCATTGGTTGAATTGTTTATGAATCCGGAGAGTCCAGAGGATGTAGAGTCTGTGACGTTTAAATC